>PIVW01000459.1 GCA_003353825.1 Chloroflexota bacterium | reverse complement strand
CTACGCACATGAATTCCAATCAGCAGAGGCGATAATTGAGGCATTGGCCCAGCTGAGTGGCCAGGGGTCGGATTCAGGTTTACCCACAGAAACCCTTAAGCGCATGGCCGAATCGGGCCGTACATTACAACAGCTACTGGAGGGTTACGAATTTACACCCTACGAAGGAACGGTAGGGCTGATCCATTGCACTACCCGCGACGATGTGGCCGTCCTCGGTGATGATCTGGGCTGGTCTCAGTATTGTCGTCACGTGAGTGAGACATTTACTGTCGAAGGTGATCACCATACCATCCTGACAATGCCACAAGTAACTATTCTGGCAGAGCACATGATGGAGCTTCTGATATTGAATAATGACGCCGATCTTGTCGAATAACGCCTTATCTCTCAAGAAACGTTCACTGGGTTCTGTTTAGAACATGATTCCACCCAACCCGATCCTGGCCAAGCACGACATCCACATCTGGCGCACAGACGGCGCAAATTGGCCTGACGTTTCGGCACTGGCAGCCATCTTGACAGAGGAGGAGCGCACGCGCGCGGCTCGATTCATCTTCGTAGAGGATACGCACCAATATGTACTTGGCCGCGGCCTACTGCGTCTGCTGCTAGACGGTTACCTGGATCGCTCGCCGCATAATCTGGAATCCACTGCCAACAACTACGGTAAATCATCTATATTTGACCAGCCGTCACAGCAGTTCAATCTCTCTCACTCGGGCGACAAGGTAGGATAAATTCTCTAATTTGTGTAAATATGCAATTCGATTGCATATTTACACAAATTGTGCTGGGGTTACGTCAGAGTAGATCATAGTGCAGATCGAACCAGTATCGTTCCGAAGCGAAAAAGCCGAAATCCAATTAAACGACGCACACCCACTGCTGGCGATGGGGGCGTGGGGATGCACCCAGGTGCACTGTATGGTATACTTAGCCTCCGTTGATCAACGGCAAAACTTTCGTGAAGGGCAGGCAAGAGCGATATGCAAATAGTGATAGAATACCCGAAGCTTCTGCCTGATGCATTGCACCAAACGCGGGCAGAGTTCGAGCAGGAAGCGAAAATGGCCATGGCCGTCAAACTATTTGAGATGAAACGCCTCTCCTCTGGTTTAGCTGCCAATCTGGCTGGCTTGGATAGGGTCACATTCTTACTGAACCTGCACCGGTATGGGGTTGCTATGATCGATCTGGATGAAGACGAACTCCTTTCTGACCTGAAAAATGCCTGATACGCAAGAGATCGTCATCAACACAAGTCCCATCATCGCCCTTGTGGCTGCCATGGGAAACCTGAAGATCCTACAGCTTTACGAAAGAGTTTGGGCGCCATTCGAAGTGTGCCAAGAGATCACGGCAGGAGGCGCAGCGCAATTTGCCCTGGCAGAGTTCGAGGCCGCTCACTGGCTGCAGAAGGGTACACAGCCTCTGCAGATTGCTGTTGACTTGTTGAATACACTGGATAGGGGCGAGGCAGCAGTCATCCAAATGGCCCTGGACCGAAAGATAACGACTGTCGCCATTGACGAAGTTGTTGGCAGACGCATCGCCAGGCTAAATGGTTTATCTGTGACCGGTTCGATTGGCATTTTGCTGCGGGCTAAGCGTGAGGGCTATCAGTTTTCAATGGAAGAAGCAATCGATCGCATGAAGGCACACGGTATTTGGCTGAGCGATCGGGTTGTAACTTTCGCTCTTACGCAAGCTGATGAGACAGGGTAAAATCAGGTCCAATATCTCATATCACCATCCGTGTAGTAAACCCTGCCAAACACGACAAGATCGGCCAACTCCACCAGCGTTACGACACCTTGAGTGACATGATTTCGAAATGGGGCTAGATCGCTTTCTACGCACGCTTCAGCCTTCTTGATGGAGTGTTATTCGAGAGGCTAGAGCGACAAATGCTCGAAGGAACCTTCATGCCACCCTGCCAGAAACTGGCTGTAATGAAACAATGAGCGTGATTGATGACCACCATCTTGATTGACAAACATGATTCCACCCAACCCGATCCTGGCCAAGCACGACATCCACATCTGGCGCACAGACAGCGCCAATTGGCCCGACGTTACGCCATTGGAGGCGGTCTTGACAGAGGAGGAGCGTACGCGCGCGACTCGCTTCCTCTTCATAGAGGATAAGCGCCGTTTCATACTCGGCCGCGGCATTCTCCGTCATTTGCTGGGCGGTTACCTGGGCCGTCCCCCGCTCGACCTGAAACTGGTCACCAACAAATATGGCAAACCGGCTCTGGCCGGTGAACCTGTCATGCAGTTCAATCTCTCCCATTCAGGCGACAGGATCCTGCACGCCTTTGCATGGCACCGGCGCCTCGGTGTGGATGTGGAGGCCATCCGCCCCCTCAAAGATCTAGAACAGATGGCAGCCTACGCTTTCACTCCCCGCGAGCGAGCACGATTCCTTTCTCTGCCGGATTCACAGCAGATACCGGCCTTTTTCAACTGTTGGACGCGCAAGGAAGCCTTCATGAAGGCAGTGGGTATGGGGCTCTCGCTGTCCCCGCAACTGTTCGAGGTGGCCACTGCCGGCGAACCAGTTGCCCTGCAACACCTAGACCCCACTGTCGAAGAGAGTACAGAATGGCAGCTTACCGCACTGGACGTTGGGGATGGGTACGCTACTGCACTCGCCGCCGAAGGCCACGATATGCGCTATTCGATGCATGATACAATGCCCGATGGCAGTCAGGGGCACTGGCAGTTTCCCTGACCCTAGCAGCTTGTTGGAAAAAGAAAAATAGATTGTCTTGAATGTCTGCATCAGACCAGTCCATGCTAGTCGATGATCACTATTTTGGTTCCTCCACCCGCCCTGCGCTATTATGCAAGCCACTAATCTTTCCGTTTCGATGCTACGTGTGCTTGCTGATCTACGAATTAAGTCAAGTGTTGACTTGAACATCTGATGGGTAGCCGGCCATGTTGCATCTTATGCACACCATAATGAGGAATCAAACATGGCATTCGATAAAATCGTAGTCCCCCCCGGGGAGAAAGTCACCATCGCCGATGGCCAATTGAACGTACCTGATAATCCTATCCTCGCCTTTATCGAAGGCGACGGCACCGGCCCCGATATCTGGGCGGCATCTGTACGGGTGCTGGATGCGGCGGTCGATAAAGCTTACGGTGGGACTAAGAAAATCGCCTGGATGGAGGTCTATGCCGGGGAGAAAGCTCTGGAAACGTATGGCCCTGATGCGTGGCTGCCGGATGAAACGCTGGACGCGTTTCGCGAGTATCTGGTGGGCATCAAAGGTCCCCTGACGACACCGGTGGGTGGTGGTATCCGCTCACTCAACGTAGCGCTGCGACAAATGCTCGACCTCTATGTCTGTCTCCGCCCTGTACAATACTTCGAAGGCACCCCCAGCCCGGTCAAACACCCTGAACTGATCGACATGGTCATTTTCCGCGAGAACTCGGAAGATATTTATGCCGGTGTTGAGTGGCAGGCCTTTAGTGACGAGGCAGCGAAAGTGATCGCCTTTTTGCAAAACGAAATGGGTGTGACCAAGATTCGTTTCCCGGAAACCTCCGGCATCGGTATCAAACCGATCTCAAAAGAGGGCACCTATCGCCTCGTGCGCGATACCATCAAGTACGCCATCGACAACGATCGCGAGTCGGTGACCCTGGTACACAAGGGCAACATCATGAAGTTCACCGAAGGCTCTTTCCGCGATTGGGGTTACCAGATCGCCCAGGAGGAGTTCGGTGCTGTGGAAATCGACGGCGGGCCCTGGTGCAAACTGCCCAACGGCATCATTATCAAAGATGTGATCGCCGACGCCTTCCTCCAACAGATCCTCACTCGCCCCGCTGAATACGGCGTCATCGCCACGATGAACTTGAATGGCGACTACATCTCGGACGCATTGGCCGCTCAGGTGGGCGGAATCGGCATCGCCCCCGGCGCCAACATAAACTATGACACCGGCGCCGCCATTTTCGAGGCCACCCACGGCACGGCCCCCAAATACGCGGGCCAAGACAAGGTCAACCCCTCTTCGGTGATCCTTTCCGGCGAGATGATGTTCCGCTACATGGGCTGGACCGAAGTCGCCGACCTCATCCTACAGTCGATGGAAAAGACGATTAAAGATAAGACTGTAACCTACGACTTCGAACGGCTGATGGAAGGGGCGACTCTGCTCAAGTGCTCTGAGTTTGGGGATGCCTTGATTGCGAATATGTAGCAGGCGGTACACCAGGAAGCCCGAAATCCAGGAAACCGGGTTGCTGACAGCTATGTGATCGACTTGCAAAAAGATCCTGGTCTACCGATCTACCGGCACCGAGTTTACCGGCAAAACGATAATCCACATTTTGGATAATTTGAGTCTATCAATGACAAAGAGTACTCCCCGTCACAGGCGGGGAGTACTCTTCATATGTGGGTTATCTGTGGGGGGTAGCACCGCAGTTGAACTTGGAGTATGACGAAACTTGACGGAAACGGGTTCATGAGCAAACCTTTCTGAAAATCATCACATCATCAGAGAGGTCATCATGAACCCGCAAGAGCAATTTTGCCCTAACGAGGCTTGTCCTGCAAGGGGACAGGTAGAAGAGGGCAACATAGGAGTGCATAATTACAAAGAGAGGAT
>PIVW01001084.1 GCA_003353825.1 Chloroflexota bacterium | reverse complement strand
GAGTACACACCCTTTGACCAGATCGACAAGGCTCCTGAAGAGCGCGAGCGTGGTATCACCATCGCCACCGCCCACGTGGAGTACAATAGCGAGACCCGGCACTACGCTCACGTGGATTGTCCCGGTCACGCTGATTATGTGAAAAACATGATCACCGGTGCTGCCCAGATGGATGGCGCTGTACTTGTTGTTTCTGCTTCTGATGGCCCAATGCCCCAGACCCGTGAGCACATCCTGCTCGCCCGTCAGGTAGGCGTCCCTTACATCATCGTGTTCATGAACAAAGTGGACCAGGTTGATGACGAAGAACTTCTGGATCTGGTTGACATGGAAATCCGTGAGCTTCTGGACCAGTACGATTTCCCCGGAGACGACACCCCGGTTATCCGTGGTTCGGCTCTTAAGGCCCTTGAAAGCGGCGATCCTGACAGCGACGATGCAAAGTGTATTTGGGAGCTTGTTGAAGCTCTTGATACCTACATTCCTTTGCCCGAGCGTGATCTGGACAAGACTTTCCTGCTGCCTGTAGAGGATGTTTTCTCCATCAGTGGTCGTGGAACCGTAGCCACCGGTCGTATTGAGCGTGGCATCGTCCACACCGGCGACAAGGTTGAGCTTGTTGGTATCCGTGATACTCAGACAACAGTTTGTACTGGTGTTGAAATGTTCCGCAAGATCCTCGATGAGGGTCAGGCCGGTGACAACGTTGGTCTCTTGCTTCGCGGCATGAAGAAGGAAGACGTTGAGCGCGGCATGGTCATCTGCAAGCCGGGCAGTGTAAATCCTCACACGAAATTTGAATGTGAAGTTTACATTTTGACCAAGGAAGAGGGCGGGCGTCACACTCCGTTCTTTACCGGGTACCGTCCCCAGTTCTACTTCCGTACCACGGATGTAACTGGTGATGCCCATTTGCCAGAGGGCGTTGAAATGGTAATGCCTGGTGATAACATCAAGATGGAAATTGAGCTTATTACACCGATCGCCATGGAGGAAGGCCTGCGTTTCGCTATCCGCGAAGGTGGCCGTACTGTTGGTGCTGGTGTTGTTGCAAAGATCATAGAGTAGATAGAGGAGTAAGGTCTCATGAGGGACATCGTCATCCTTGCTTGCATTACCTGCAAGATGAGGAATTATACGACA
>PIVW01000458.1 GCA_003353825.1 Chloroflexota bacterium | reverse complement strand
TGAAGGCGGCGGGATGGGATCCACCCAGCTCACCACTCCAGGAACCGCCACTCATGACGATCCAGTGGGCGGTTGAGTTGCTGGTGACGTTGGTTTGGTCGTAATAGTCGGGCAGGCCGATATCATGGCCGTATTCATGCACGACTACACCGATGTCAGCATCTTCGGGGATGTGCGTGTAGTTGGACACGTAGATATCATCGTCGGGATCAGCGGGCGTGCCACCATCGTCGACGAGACAACCTGGAGTTAAGTTATCCTCGGCATCGGGGCAGAAGACATCCCAGGAATGGGCCCAAAGCTGGTAGTTGCCGTATTCGCCACCACCGGCCGAATTATCGACACCGGCATGGATGACCATGAGGTGGTCGACAATGCCATCGCCATCGACGTCATACTGTGCCCAATCGAAGTCAGGATCGATTTCGTTCAGCTTGTTGACCACGTCGATGGTGAACTCGAGACCCCACCCTGATTGGGTGCCGCCACAAGGATAGCCGGTGCCAGCAGGATTGACCTCATCGCCTTCCCAGCCGTAGTAAGCGACGGAATGGTCGAGCTGGATCCACTGAGGATAGATGTCGCCATCGATGGTATACATACCTTCTGACTGCTGCTCGTACCAGATGCGGGCGGAGACGCCTGACAGATCGACACCGGCGCCATCGTTGAGGTCGGTGCGAACAACGCCGACACCATCGCCGAACATCAGCTCCTCGTACCACTCGGTGCTGAAGTCGTCGGTCCAGACCGAGTAGTTATCGCCCTCGAGGGAGGGGTCGGGAATGGTGCCATGCAAGGGGCCCGTGATCGTATCTACAACAGGGTTGCCCTCGTCATCCAACACCGGCGTTTCCAGATCATCTTCGCAGACGGGGATGTCATCGGAGCCGTTGAACTCGAAGGGGATCATGAGCATTTTGGCGGCGCCGATCTCGGAAAGGCCCGCAGCCATGGGGCTTAAGCCCTGAGCTTCTGCCTGGGCCAGCGCTTCAGCACGGCGGGCGTAGGCAATGGGGTTTGGGCCACCCTTCTCTTTCTTGGCATAAAAATCGGCGTACCAGTCATCGATTGCGACAGAGTCGACCTCAACGCCGGCAGCCTGAGCAACAACCTGATCATCACGAGGTGGTCGCTCGTTGGGGAACTGGCGGGCCTGGAATTGATCCAGGAATGCGCGGGGGCTGAGACCATCGGGAGCGGCATCTTCGTAGGTCCCAGCAAAGGCGGCCAGGGGAACGATGGCCGACAAAGCTAATAGCAACGCTGCTAAAATAAGTATGGCATTTTTCCTTGCCATGGATGTTCTTCTCCTTGTGATTGCCTGGGAGGTTTCATTTGTTGCGATGCCCCCCAAGCGAGGGGAAATGTTGTTATATTGGGATAATAAATAGGAGTGCTCACAATAGGTGTCCTGCCAGCACTCAATGCATGTGCACACAATTCGCTGACATCTGAACAATCTAGTACGCTAACGCTAGTCCGTAAAATCCAGATGAAGCTACACCAAGATCTTTGTCAGTCATCACATGCTGTCGTTCTCATGATTCCTCTATTATAGGCACCTCCTGTCACTTGTTGACTCCAAAATCAAAAATTGATCGTTCGTTTGCTGTCCATTCAGGGAAAACCTCGAGTATAGAGCAAAGACGCTGCATTCTCTGATAAAGGGGTTCAACAGATGTGCTGTGCTGTATGGCATCAGAATGTCATTTGAACGATCTTTACATTGCGCCACTTTACCAACATTGGTAAAACCTTCGCGCGTATCCAAGCACAGCGCTCCACAAACTACGACCTAGAGTCAGCGTTTGTGAGTGAATGCTAACAAATGGTATCAGTGCGAGATCAGTATGCTTATTAGCTGGCACCGCCAGCCTTAGGACGCTTACAAAACCAAAGCATACAACAGAAAGTTACAAAATCACAAACACAGAAAGTTACAAAATCCTGAAAACTCTGGAAAACTTTCTTGAGTCATTTTTTTGCCCCCGTTTACACAGGTGTGAATGAGCAAAACCCCTGTATACGGGGGAGCTGAATAGCCATTTTAGACTTATCCAGAGTTTTCAGCAAAATCACAGACCCGGAAACCTGGAAGCGGTATCTAGTGTGTTCTGAATCTGGAGAACCGATTAAAATCGGAACTCTCGGGTTGACGACCGTCTTTCCATCAGCATGAGTACACCAGTGGTCGGCATGGCCCAACCCGCGGCCGTAGGCCCATTAGCTCACCAACCTGTTTTGCCGCCGATTGAGTTCGTTCGGGTGCGCGTCAGTTTTTGGATTCTGGGTCCATCGCTCCAGTCAGATATGCTGATCTGGCGATTCGGCTGGAGCATAATTGTCTGTCTAAAATCTTTCCGCACACCCAGTTCATTCCATCTAGCCGTCAGTTTCAATGCCCATATGTTATACTGCCTGGTGAGGTTACCGGCGAATTTGACTATGTTTTACGAGAACCAAGCACGATTGCGCGTTATCGTTGTAGCGATGATAGTTGCGATGATTCTGAGTCTGAGGCCAGGGCAGATTTCATCGCGGGGGGTAGATAACTCCACCAACAGTCAGTCTTTTTTGACAGGTCAGTTATTGGTGAGCTATGAAATCGGTGAGCCGGCAGCTACAAGACAAGCAACGACCACCGGCGGCATACCGAATACAAATATCACTGTTCTCACGGTGCCGAAAGGGAATGAACAGGAAATGGCGGACATGATGCTATCCTTGCCCGGCGTGCGCTGGGCGGAACCGAATTACCTGGTCTATGCACAAGCTGAACCCAACGACCCGCGCTGGCCCGAACAATGGTGGCAACACCGACTGGAAACGACCACCGCCTGGAATGTCTCCGCTGGTAGCGATGAAACCATCGTCGCTGTACTCGACACCGGGATCGACCTCGACCACCCGGATCGCCCCAACCTCTGGCAGAACCCAGACGAAATCCCGGAGAATGGCTTGGACGACGACGGCAACGGCAAGACAGATGACAGCAATGGTTGGCACTGGTGGACCGATTTGCAAGGAACACTGCTACAAGACAACGACATCCAAATCCCCACCGAACAGGACACCGTGCCCACCCCAAGAGCATTCCACGGCATGCACGTCGCCGGCATAATCGCTGCCCAAGTCAATAATGAAACCGGGATAGCCGGAGTGACTCAGGGGTCACAGATCATGCCCTTGCGCGTGCTGGATAAATACGCGATAGGCAGTGTGCTCCAGATCAGCCAAGCGATTCACTATGCGGTAGATAATGGCGCAGACATCATCAATCTCAGCCTGGGATCCGTGGCTCCTTCTCAGGCAATGGCAGAGGCGGTGTCCTATGCAGTCGAACATGACGTCATCGTCGTTGCTGCCGCGGGCAATGACGGGGGGAATTTGCTCTATCCTGCGGCCTATCCTGACGTTATTGCCGTGGGAGGTGTCACAGCAGAGGATAAGCACGCCAGCTTTTCAAATCAGGGGATCGGGCTCGATTTGGTGGCTCCGGCGACTGACATCCTCAGCACCTGGGCCAGTTCTGTACGTGGAGGGTATCATACCGCCACAGGCACTTCGATGGCGACAGCAGAGGTTGCAGGCGCCGCCGCCTTACTTTTTGCGCTCCACCCAGATGCCACACCTGACGAAATCGGGCAATGGTTGACCACGTCGACGCTATCACTTGGCGAACCGGGCTGGGATCCACTGACTGGGTGGGGGCGACTACGCATCGATAGGGCGATTGCAGCCGCTGCAGCTGATCTCTCACTCTTGATTCGAACCGAGAAAACTAGGGTTCTACCCGGAGAGCGTATCGATGTCGAGATCAGGGTGGAGGATGAGCAAGGCCAGCGGGCGGGCTCCGGACTGCCCATTGAACTTGCTGCTACGGGCGCCATAACCAGAACTCTCTTTACAGATTCTGGCAGCGTTCAAATGAGCGCCTTCGTGCCGGAAAGCTTGAATTACGGAGATCACTTTAATGTGAGTACATCCTGGAATGGTCAAACTGCCACCCTCTCCTTACCCGTCCGAACATTACCACACTATTTCCCCCTACTTTTCCAGCCCTAACCGCTCATTTACGCGGTTTTTTTTGTGAATTACCCCGTCCGATCCGTGTCGATCTATGAGTCTTTTCGGCGTGATTCAGAATCAGCGTCCCGCATGTTTACAAATTGATGTTCTGAGAAATAGAGATTGAAGATTAAGGACGATCGGTAGAAAAATCCCTAATCTCTAGTCATTGATCTTTGGTTCTGTCGCAATCGCAAATTGGGATTTTTTCTGATTCTAGCGGATTCTGTGGATCCCTCCAATCCGACGATTGAAATCGTCGGCTACCAAGAAAAACCAGCTCAAGCTGGTTGAATTGCCGCCATTTGAACGTGTTTCAACACGTTTTCTGTAGCAGCCTATGAATTTATTCATTGGTTGCAGCGCCAACCACAGAATAACCGAGAACCAGGATTTTTTAAGATAGAAACTCGGCAGAATCAACCATACCTTCTTTTCCAACTTTCCAGGTAGCTTAGCCTATATTTCGCACCTTTGAAATCAGAAACTTACAGCTGTCATTTGGGGCATTATTCGCTTCACAACAGGGTGACTAATGCTTCAGATAGGCTGAGAACAAGTATTCGTCAGAA
>PIVW01000457.1 GCA_003353825.1 Chloroflexota bacterium | reverse complement strand
TGTTGCGCTCCTGCTATTTTGTGAGAGGACTAAGAGCGCAAGATTCTAGCAGTATCCAAGGCTTATGTCTACATATTGCTACGATATACATGCTCTTTTATGACCGTGCTGAGTATATTAGCGTGTTGCCTATTACGCAAGCGTCGCGATTATGTTGATCTGTTTCTTTGATTATCACTTATCCTGAAAACTCTGGAAAAGTCTAAAACGGCTGTTCGCACCCCCGTATACAGGGGGGTTTTGCTCGTTCACACCTGTGTAAACAGGGGCAAAAAATAGCTCAAAAAAGTTTTCCAGAGTTTTCAGCACTTATCTGTGTTGTACTCTCGATGTTATATTTTGTGTAAACGCTTTTAGTTGATTTGACAAACTCGACTGATAGCCAGGATCATGTATATCGAGCGATCATACCAAATGCCCGAATCGGTAGCAAAAGCCCCACCTCTTCTCATCGATGCCATGTTAGGCACGCTGGCCCGGCGCCTGCGTTGGTTGGGCTACGATGCCGAATATCGCAGTGATCTGCCCGATGATGAGATGATGCGAATTGCCAAAGAGCAAGGCCGTTTGTTGGTCACACGGGATCGTGAGTTAGTAGGTCGGCGGGGTGTAAGAGGGCTGTTCATTGCCAGTCTGGTGTTGGGGGAACAGATACAGACAGTGGAGGATGCTTTGGGACCATCATTCGGCCTTGCGCGTTGTATGGTTTGTAATGGCCGTTTGCTCGCTCTCTCTATTGAAGAGGCCACGCTATTGGTCCCACCCTATGTGGCCCGTACCCAAACCGAATTTGGGCGTTGTGACCGCTGTCATCGCATTTACTGGCCCGGAACCCATTGGCCCGATCTAATGAAGTGGAAAGGTTCGTAGTAAGCGCATTAGCGCTGTCAACGCCCGATAAACAGCGCTAAAGCGCTTACTACGAACGGTCGTTTTTTCGAACACAGACTGCCCCAAGGAGAGGACATTTATGTACGAGTACAGCAAATTATCCAGCGAAGAACGGAAACAACTGGTTGAAGAGCGTCTCGCTCTCGGCCATCCACCCCATTCCCCACCGCATCCGATTCGAGACCAGCTTTATTATCTTTTCACGGCAGCCTGCTACGAACACAAGCATCATATGTCTGTCGGTGTCAGACGTAAACAGATTCTCGACCTGTTGTTCGAGCAGTTCACTAAGATGGGTATGGAAATTCAGGGTTGGGTTGTGCTATCCAACCATTATCACCTCTTGGTTCGCGTCATCGATTTTGAGGAAACTGGCGCTATCTTTGGCAGAGTGCATGGTTCGACGTCCTATTTATGGAACCGGGAAGAAAGTACTGTCGGGCGTAAAGTATGGTATCGTTTTGCCGACCGAGCCATTCGCTCAGAGAGACATTATTACACCACACTCAATTATATCCATAATAATCCGGTCAAACACAACGCGGTAGCCTCACCCTATGATTGGGCAGAAAGTAGTGTACACTGGTATCTTGAACAACACGGACGTGAATGGTTGCGCTCGCTTTGGACAACCTATCCCTTACGTGACTACGGTAAGGGCTGGGACGATCTGTAAGGTTCGTAGTAAGCGCTTTAGCGCTGTTTGGCTTACATGAGAAAGTATTTCGCTCCGACGGCACTCTTCCTCCTCAGTTTCGGCCTTTATGTGGCGACGCTAGCGCCTGGCGTGGTCAGTGTTTTCGACGATTCGCTGGAACTGCAGCTTGCCCTGCCCACCTTTGCCATCGTCCACCCCACCGGTTATCCCACATATACGCTGTTGGGTTGGTTGTTTACGAGGCTGATTCCGTTTGGAGATGCTGCGTTCCGGGTGAATCTGTTCTCGGCATTGGCAGCGGCGATGGCTGTAGCGTTGTTGTATCTCGTGGCCCGGCGCCTGGGCAGTGCAGCAGTTCCCGCCTCTACCGCCGCCCTGCTGCTGGCGCTGAGTCCTGTGTGGTGGTCGCAGGCTACCATTGCTGAAGTGTACGCAGCTCAAGGGCTGATCATGTTGCTCATTCTTTATGCTCTTTTGCGATGGGATGAAGCACAAGCGGCCGGGCGCAAGCAACGTTGGTTGGCGTTTACCGGTCTGTTTTTGGGTTTGGGCCTGACCCACCATCGCCTGACGGTGTTGCTGTTTCCGGCTGTGCTCCTATTCATCGTCTGGGGTGATCCCGGCCTGATCCGTCGCCCACGCGCCTGGATTGCCCCCATCCTGGCGATCCTCGCTCCCCTGGCGTTCTACGCGATCCTGCCTCTACGCGCAGGAGTGGGATCGCTGGACGGCAGCTATGCTCAAATCGGTTTTTGGGGCTGGGTGTTGGGTGGTGGCTTTAGCACCTTCCTACAAGAAAACCCCTTTGGTATCGACCGCAGCATTGGCGATCTGCTGAATTTGCTGGTCGAGCAATATGGATTGCTGGGGATCCTGATTGTAGCTCCTGGCTATACATTGTGGCTGATGCAGCCGCGACGGTTTGTGCTCCTGACCCTTATCGCCTTGGCCGATCTGATCTTCGCCTGGCAATATCTTGTCCTCGATATTCATGTCTTCCTCATACCCTTATTCATTGTTTGGGCGTTTCTTATGGCAGTTGGCCTTACTGTGTTGTGGGATGGGGTGCTAATTTATTTCACCGCGCTCATACGGCGAGCCCCTTTCTCGCTCCCCCGCCTCCTCGCACCCGTACTGCTCGGTATCCTTTTTCTGGCCTGGCCTGCCTCCCTCCTACTGGATCGCTTTCCCGAACAGGATCGCAGCCAACCAGCATCGAAGATCTGGCGCCGCTACTCGAACGGCCTTGACAGCCTGCAGGTGGCCGATCCGGACAGCACAGTGATCGGCCTACTCGGTGAGATGACCCTTCTACGCTATTTTCAGCGTACGGAAGGCATTCGCCCCGACGTGAACACGATTGCCGCTGATACCGATGAGGAACGGATGGCAGCGATCATGGAGAATGTCGAACAGGGTGAGACTACCTATACGACACACGGCATACATGGCTTGGCCGAACGCTTCAGCCTCAGTTCAGACGGCCCCTTGATCCGTGTCCGACCTGATGGCGACACTCAGCCACTGCAACCAGCCCATCTGCTCGAGATATCCTTGACACCCGAGATCACATTGGCTGGCTGGGAAATCGAACTGCTGGAACAGAGGCGAGGCCCCAGTGCCCGTCTCAGTATATTTTGGCGGGTGGGAGATGTGGTACCTTCTGATTTCAAGGTGTCGACCCGCTTGCTTGCTGCCGATGGCGGTATCGTTGCTCAAGAAGATGATACACCGGTGCGGGGCAGTTATCCGCCCTATTTGTGGCGTGCAGGTGAGGTGGTTTTAGATAACTATGACTTGCGTCTGCACGGTGTACCAAAACAGACACTCACCCTTCTCATCATCCTTTATCACCCCGAACATGGTTCTGAAATCGCCAGGTGGGAAGAACAAGATGTGCATATCCGAACCTCTAACTAATTTGTAGAACTTCGTGTTTCTATGTGACAATTTGTTCATCGTAAAAATTATTATCAAAAAGGCAATATTCATGTCTGGGTGATGGTGGTGGTTTGCGTCCGCTGATCCAGGGCGAGTACCCCGCCTGGTCTCCGATTGATAACCGTATTGCCTTCCGAAGCTGTTTTGGTGGCGACTGCGGTATTTGGATCACCGATGCGGATGCCGGTGGCCAGGCGCGTGTGACTACGTGGGGCAGCGACGGCCAGCCGGCCTGGTCACCAAATGGCAACAAGATCGCTTTCATCAGTCAGGAAGAGGGCAACTTTGAGATATATACCGTCAATAGCGATGGGGCCAACATCAAGCGTCTCACCAACCGCCCCGCCTCAGATGGCCTACCCGTTTGGTCACCTGACGGTAAATGGATCGCCTGGCGTAGTGACGCCGGTGGAACCTGGGGTGTTTGGGTTATGCGGTCTGATGGTACTGACCAACGTCGACTGTTTGATGCACCTGTCTTAGAAGTCTGGTTCTGGGAGAAGATGGCCTGGAGACAATGAGAAGATGGGCGTAAAACAAAAGGCCGGACATCAGGTTTTCCTGTTCGTCCGGCCTTTGTTATCATCGGAGTATTCCGCTTATTGGAGAGATTTCATATGAGTTACGGCCTTACCAAAACAATCCCTAAAGGGAAGGGGAGGGCATGGCACGCCTGAATTCGCTTTTTGATGGTTCGCTTGCCGAATATGAGTTTCACATGGCCGGCAACAACCCCAAGGTCGATGTCGGCGATTTTGTGTACACCATTTTTAATCACCAGCTAGAAGGGCGGTTGCGCATCAAGGAGTTAATTCCCGGCCATGTCAATCCTAACCTGGACAAGCCAGAACCAAAGAGGTACGTGACTTGCCACAATGCGATAAAATGTGTAAAGCTAGAGTGGTACTCTCCATCATTGGGATTCCTTTCTTATGCTGTGAATACAGCTCAATATTCTGGTCAAAATCAGCGCCAGCCCTGAAGTGGAGAGGACTTAAATGACCGATGCGGATAATAGCGCCAATATAACGGCTCTCCAAATACTGGAATTCTTCATTTTCGTTGTTTCGCACGGACGCAAACAAAAGTAGCCACCTGAGCAGCAGAATATGAACTGGTCGGTATTTTATATTGGGTGAAGTCATCACTTTTGGGCCAT
>PIVW01001083.1 GCA_003353825.1 Chloroflexota bacterium | reverse complement strand
AGTGGATCTACCAGGATGAGCGGATGGTCATGCCAGGCCACTCAATCCCAAGTTACGTGCCAACATTGCAACGCCTAGCGTGGTTTACATATGGCTTCTAAATCTCCTGACCCTATCACGTACTGCACCAGGTTTTCGCCAAATGCTCGGTATGACTCCACTATCGGCAATGGTCCATCGTGCTTCAGTGCCCATGTGGCCTCAAAGGTGGCCAAGGTTGCCTTGGCCTCCATCGCTTGTTCAACTATCTTCTCAATCCGACTCCCGGCGTACGCGGCGAGCTGCGGCTTCTTCCATATCTCGTTGATCAGCTCTTGGGCTGTATCCCCTGTTTCGTCCACGACGAAGAATCCCTCACCGAATCCAAAACGCATTGCGATGCACTCCATTTGGTCCCTGGCCACCCCCGGCGCATCGGCCTGCTTAATCCACCCAGTACCATTGGCCTGAGGAGGGGGCGGTGCCCCGAACCATGCGAGGTAATCACTCATGTAACTGTGCTCCTAACAAGAAATCGACTGACCAGTGTATCCGGGTGAACGCTGGTCAGCTTATCTGGTATCAGCTGGTCTACGTATCCAGATGTGCTGCAAGAGCCGAAGGTTCGAGGGACGCTGAAAGCCGATAATACTCTGAGCCTGGAGCGCAGCGTATCACGACTCTTGCAATGCTCTCTGAATGGCAATTGGCTCTTACCGAGTGCTACTCACCTGGAATTGCCCACCAAATCTGGATTGATGTAGAAGCGTAGCTGTTTCAGATGATGGATTCAATAATATTCCCAAACGGGTTGATCCTGCCAAACCCGCCTCGAATATCAACATGCCTATCCGCAAATCACTTCAAAAGCACCATCCGCCGAGTTTCGGCATAGTCGCCCACCTGCAGCGAATAGAAATAGATGCCGGAGGCTACACTGTGGCCTGTTGCATGCCTGCCGTTCCAGGCCACAGTGTGCCATCCGGCGTTTTGCGTTTCATCGACGAGCGTCGCCACCGCGCGGCCGCTTGGTGTATGCACGGTCAGCTTGACCTCCGCCTCGGCCCTGATCCTGTAGCGGATGTTAGTCACCGGGTTGAAGGGGTTGGGATAGCAGGGTTCGAGCGATGATCGCGTTGGCGGCGCTTCATCGGGTATTGCGGTCGG
>PIVW01001082.1 GCA_003353825.1 Chloroflexota bacterium | reverse complement strand
TTGGAAGTGGCATATTTTACCTATTGCAGACGTCACTAGGTCAGGCATTCCCCATCGAAAGTGGATAGAGCGGGGCATGGTTAGTCGAATCCGGAAGGGCTGGAAGGGTGGTTGGTTTTTCTCCAAGAAGGCAAGAGTTCAGGCAAGAATGGCGGATTATGATTTGGCATTCAAACAGTGGTTGGTAGTGTTGAAGGAGTCAAGGCCGGGGCTGATACCAGACAGAGTGGATCCGATGGAGGACATGAGCTTACGTCGGTCGGGCCGGCGAGCGGTAACGACGGAGGTTCAGAATAATGGGCTGAGCAAGGCCAAGTTGGAGTTGCACAATCGTTGGAAAAAGGTGGAGAGGGCTCAAGGGGCGGCGCCGCAATTGGACATGGTTGCGACCTACACCCAGACGCAGGAGGCGCTTCGTGCGCGCCTTGAGTTTTCTCAGCATGCCTGAGAGGTGGGAGGCGGGGATGTCCATCCCGCCATCGGGTCCCATTATCTTCGGTGTGAGAGTTGGATGCCAATGGCGAGGGGGGTTTCTTCGAACCTAAGCCATCCTCTGGGATCCAGACGGTCCGGTCAGTGGCTTGGTTTCGATTGTTAATGAAGTATGATTTGCTCGACGGTCGTTTGCGGTGCCGAGTGGCTTCGGCATCGGAAGCGGTGTGGCATGACGCGTATCGGGCTTGGCCCGAGAAGGAGGCCACAGACGGGGACTCGCGAGTCTTAAGCTTCGGCTTAGGGCAAGTGACTCAGCCGGGTTACACCGGCAGCTGGAGATCGCGAGGGAGATTTATCTCCCTTCGATGCTTCAGTAACTCGTTCCGTCGACCATTTTTGACCATTGATGTGTCGAATTGAGTGGTAGGTGATGATGAGAGGATGGCCTCTATCTTTCATTTACGACACTGATCAGTCGCAGTCAGATTCGGGCAGGGGAGGGTTCTACCCCCCATCGTATGAGATTGGATGTATACGAGTTGGATGGATGTTGTTTTGTGCAGGTGGACTTAGAAGTTAAATAGGGATGATGTAAACCTCTCCCCTTGTATTTATCTCTATCTCTCAATCTAGACTCCCTTGTTTGTGATGTCAACACCAAATGGCATAATTGTACGTAGCAAGAAGTTAGAGGTCGCAGGTTGGTAATATG
>PIVW01000456.1 GCA_003353825.1 Chloroflexota bacterium | reverse complement strand
TGTTGACCATCTGTTTCAGCGTATCTTCCTTGACATTGAAGGTTATCACCGTTTCGCTGGAATTGGCTGATGCTCGTGCCACTATATCTAGGGCTTTGCACGGAAAACCCCAAAGAGCCAAATTCGATCTGGTCACCTGTCGTATTGCATTGCACCATTTCCCAGATCAGGCAGCTGCCATACGAGACTGGACTCGCGTACTCAAACCGCGGGGAGCCCTGCTGTTGGTGGATAATATCGGCCCGGACGATGCAGAAGCGGTTGCTTTTATCAATCGCTTCGAGACTATCAGAGACCCATCGCATGGTTGGATGTATCCATTGGCAGGGCTGGAAGCGTTCGTACGAGATGCTGGACTGGTTATCGAACATCGAGAGAGATTGGTGAAACCGATGAAGTTCTATCCCTGGATGGAGCGCATGCAAGTCAGCATGGAAGATCAAGCGATGTTGGCGCGTATGTTGTGGAACAGTGAAGGTACTGCCCGCAAATTTCTCAATCCTCAGGGCGAAGGCCCTGAGACCACGTTCAGCTTGCAAGAAGGGATAATCCGCGCTCGCAAACCCTAACCATGATCCCTCCCTTTTTACGCAGCCAGCGCTATATGGCCAATGCCGCCGGCCACTTCACCATCGACATCTTCAACAGCACCATCCCCTTGCTGTTGCCATTGTTCAGTTTGTCATTGGGGTTGAGCAACGCTGTCATCGGCATCATTGTGGTTGTTCACACTTTTGGTAATTCACTGACTCAACCACTCTTCGGCTGGATCGCCGACAAGTATGGTTCACGTTGGCTGGGTGTGGGCGGTATTTTATGGATGGCACTGTTCTACGCCCTGGCCGCGGCCAGTGTGGGCTGGTGGGCGATTGCCTTCCTCCTCCTCACTGGTCTGGGTTCAGCCGCGTATCATCCGCAGGGCACCATGCATGCAGGCCAAGTCGATCTGCGGCTCGTGGCCACGGGCACGGCTTACTTCTTTCTGTTTGGCCAGATTGGGCTGGCCATTGGTCCGGCGCTGGCTGGTAGCATGATTGAAACATGGGGAAGGCCCAGTCTGATGATGCTGTCTGTTATCAATGTGCTGGCCGCGCTCTGGCTCTGGCGGAATCCTCAACTGCGAGAGGGACATGAGCATAGGAAGGATGCTACACGGCACAGGGCTCTTCGTTTTGGATGGGTGGCAATGGTTATGTTCTGCGTTCTGCTTTTCACTCGCATGACGGTGCAGGCCACCACCAATACCTTTCTACCCAAATACCTGCAAGATATCGGTTGGACACCTGCGAGTTTCGGGATTGGCCTATCCATGCTCATGCTCGGCAGTGCTATTGGCAATGTCATTGGCGGCAGTTTGGCCGACCGTGTGGGACGTAGAAAGATCGTTGCCGGTAGTATGTTCCTGGCCGCCCTCCCCCTTTGGGTGTATCTTGACACAAGTGGCGCCCTTTTCTTCTTGCTCATTTTTGTCATTGGATTGTTCTCGGGAGCGGGATTCAGCGTCACCGTGGTAATGGCGCAAGCGATGTTGCCTCAACAAAAAGCCTTCGCGTCTGGAGTAACGCTGGGTTTTATTTTCGCCAGTGGAGCTATTGGGGCGGCCATTGCCGGCTGGATTGGTGATCAGATCGGCCTGGCCCTCATACTCCAAGGTATGGCCCTGGTTGCCATCGTCAGCGGCGTAAGTGCTCTGTTATTGCCCCCGACCAGTGCGCCAGTCGAGATTGCCGTCGCTTTCCCAGTTGCCCACTCCCGCTCACCCTGAAATATACCTTTAGGAATCTGGCCGATGAATCGCAAACCCCTCTGGCTGTCGATTACACTCATAGTCATTGCTGCATATTTACTTCTGATGGCGAGCTGCTCTGCCGCCGATCCGGCGCCCGCCTCACAGGTGGATTCCGCTGGTACTCAGGCGATTGGAGAACGAGCAAACACTGAAGAGCACAAGGGTGATGCGGATCGAGAGCATGATGCCGACACCGACATGCTCATACTGCCAGAATTGGATGCAGTGGCCGTAGATGGAACCCCGCTCAAGATCGTAACCACGACCAGCATCATCGGTGATGTAGTTGCTCAAGTGGGTGGGGACGCGATCGAACTCACGACTCTGATGGGCGCCGGACAGGACCCGCATAGTTACCAACCGGCAGCGCGGGATCTGACCGCTGTCGCGCGTGCCAATGTCATCTTCGTCAACGGTTGGGATTTGGAGGAGGGTTTGGTACAGGAATTGGAAGAAGTTGGTGAAGGTGTACCAGTCGTCGCTATATCCGCCAACATCACGCCCTTGGCCATGGACGAAGACGAACATGAACAAGATGGGACTGAACGTGGACACGACCACAGTGGTGTCAATCCCCACGTCTGGTTCAGCATCAACAATGTCGAGCAATGGGTTGAGAATACCGAACATGTTCTCAGCGATCTAGACCCTGCCAACGCCGAAACCTATGAAAGTAACGCCACCGCTTACCTGGCCGAACTGGACGCACTACAAGCATACGTTGCTTCACAACTCGCCGGCATTCCGTCAGAGAACCGCTTCCTGGTCACAAACCATGATGCCCTCGGCTATTTAGTACAGGAGTATGATTTTGCCCTGTTAGGCACTGTCATTCCCGGTGTTAGTACACTGGCCGAACCCTCTGCCGGTGATTTAGCCGGTTTGATCGAGGCAATGGAGGAGCATGGCATGTGCACGATTTTCAGCGAGAGCACGGTCAGTGACAGCCTGGCACAAACGGTGGCCGCCGAGTTGAATGATTGTGAAGAGGTGCAGGTGCTGTCCTTGTACACAGGTGCAATCGGACCGGCCGGTAGCGGCGCCGACAGCTATATAGGCATGTTCCGTGCTAATGTGGATGCGATTGTTACCGGATTACGATCTTAGCGCCGCCAAAACCTCTGCGGGTAGAAAAGTTGTTGCCAGTGGGGTTGACGCTCCAGAGGAGCAAGTCAGACCGTTTTCGACGCATGCGCGAGATTGCGCTTGTATATGTTAAAGCGCCGCTTTGCTTGCGCAATAGCTGTGTGGGTCCGCCGAAATTGGGATCCTTTCCCTCTGTTCAGTATCTACCCGTGCCATGTAAGCAAGAGGCAGAAGCGTAAACTGCTGCACTGCTGCAGCCATACTTGACATCGCCAAAATCGGGGTGCTATAATCTCACTCGCTCTTGAACATTAACAACTAGCACAAATTGTTATACTAAGTGGAGAACCGTCGCTGCCGATGTTCACATCGGTAGAGGAACTTCCCGACTCCCAGCCACTGAGTAAAGTACGCTTTATTTTGTGGCAAAGTTGCCTCATGAAACAGTAAGAGACGGCGTTGTGCCAGTAATGGCAGAATGACTACAACCGCAACAGAAAGTAGTCCCGCCAGCGGTCCTGGTATCACCAGGATGCGGGTAAGGGCTGAAAGGGTGGGGTAAGAGCCCACCAGCGGCTGATGGCTGAGTTCAGCCACAAGGTAGTAATACCGCCGGCTAGGCGAGCGTGCAACCGGGAGCAAGGCGAGTGGGCCGGGCGGCGAAGCTAGCGCTTCGTATTGGTTCGGTCTCGTCGCAGTGATTACCGGTGAGGTCGGATAACACCCGACAAACCAGGTGCCACCATGTTGAAGATCGGCTATTGGCCGCTTATTCAGGATGAGACAGATGGCGGTTATGGACGTTTTTGTCCTAAACAGAATCGGGGGTACCCCCGCTTGGTTTGCTAGTCCGAGGGTCGCATATGCCTTGCCGACGTGGCGGAATTGGCAGACGCGACAGACTTAGGATCTGTTGCCCGTAAGGGTGTGGAGGTTCGAGTCCTCTCGTCGGCACTAAAAGGCGTTCGCCCAAGTATGGGCCCGTGGCCTAGTGGGAAGGCGCCTCCTTTGCACGGAGGAGATCGTCGGTTCGAATCCGACCGGGTCCACTTCCTTTGGTGATAGCCAATAACTTGGTAATAGCCAATAAGATGTGTTAGTTCAATAGCGATATGCGGGCGTAGTTCAGCGGTAGAACGTCTCCTTGCCAAGGAGAAGGTCGTGAGTTCGAATCTCATCGCCCGCTCTATTTTCCATGAGGGCTTAACCATAGTTACATCCCGGCCCTCGTCTTTGTTTGCCGAGGTAGCTCAGTTGGTAGAGCACGCGACTGAAAATTGCGGTGTCGCCAGTTCAAGTCTGGCCCTCGGCACCTTTTTGTATGTATTGGTGATTCGTCTGGACGGCGAAGCTTATGATTCCAGATCGTGACACCATTGTTGAATTAATCGAGAACGGTTGGTAGACTTCCTGAATTGTGGGAAGACTCCCAACCGTTTTTTTGTTGGATGAGTGCAGTATTTAAGTTGAACGGGGATAAATAACTAAAATAGAAAAGGGTGTGTCCTAAACGAGTTGGGAGCAGGCTAACCTGCAAAAGCTACTTCTCGAAAAGCATCAGCCAAATAATTAATAACCAATAAGGTTCTCTGGGATTTCGCGTGGTGCTGATTTTTTCCACACTATATCTAGGCGCTGGCACAACCAACCACTAGGTGTGGGGGCGGCACTGGGGTCGTTGAATGGGATTGATTAGATTCAAGTCAGCGCCAGTGAGATTTTTTGGATTTTGAACAATTCCGCCAAAGAAAATCCCTTTTCAAGAATGCCAAGTGCCACCGC
>PIVW01000455.1 GCA_003353825.1 Chloroflexota bacterium | reverse complement strand
TCAGCAAGGAGATAGAGGGAGGGAACAAAAAGCGGCTCTTTGGGATTTTCTGTGCAACTTGAGGCGGATTGCCAAATCCACGCCAATTTGGCGAAGTTAGGCAGCTGTTACCGCACGAAACGGGGATTTGGCAATCTCATTTGAGCAGATGCACGGAATCTACCAAAGAGCCAAATAATTGAGGGAGATTTTATCGATTTTCGGAAGTAGCTAGAGGTATTTTCGGATTGGAGGCTTATTTATTTTTCCGAAAACACCTTTGTTTAGTGCCCATGGCTACTTCAGACTTTGAGTCAGGGATCGTATCCCATAAGGATATCCCAGTAGGTTTATGCGAAATTCATGGAAATTTCGCATAAAAACCTCGAAATTTTGTGATATAATGCCAAGCATACAGAAAAATCGGAATCCATAAATGTGCTGTTCGATGCTCAAGATTACGACAATACCGCACTGGTTGAGCCGCCAACAAACGTCGAGTAGACACAAATTGACATTAATTCATTGATTGAAAGAGGCAGCGCGTGAACAATATCCGTATCGTCACCGATAGTAGTGCTCATCTCACGCTTCAGGAACGCGAATCACTCGGTATCCAGGTTGTCCCTCTACGCATCCGCCTGGGACGGAAAGTCTACAAAGAGGGGGTTGATCTCACGACCGACGATTATTTCGATAAGCTGCAACTTGTCAAAAGTCTGCCGTCGCTGCAGGCACCGATGCTTCAAGATTTTATCGACACATATTATGATCTGGGTAAGGAAACCGATCAGATTCTATCGATTCACGTCTCGGCTCAATTAAGTGACACCTTGAATGTGGCTCGTACGGCCGCATCAACCTTGCGTGGCCATACACGCATCACCGTCATCGATAGTGAGACCATCAGCCGTGGCTTGGGCATGATAGTCAAATGCGCGGCCGAACTCGCCGCAGAGGGCGCCTCGTATAACGAAGTCTCCCGGCTCGTGAGAGGTGTGATCCCCAGTATATTCCTGAGTTTCTTTGTAAGTGATTTATCCTACCCGGAACGAGATGGAGGCATACGTGAATCGCAGGCCATCTTAGGTACGATGTTAGGTATCAAACCGCTGATGGAGGTAAGAGAAGGGGGGTTGATCGTTATGGAGAAGGTGCGCTCACAATTCGACGTTATCGAGAAGTTGTTCACATTTATCAGTGAATTCGCATACTTAAAAGAGATCGCCTTGCTTCAAGACGATAACTATCAAGATGCGTCCTTGCTGCTGGAGCGGCTTGAGACCACCTACCCTAATCTGCCTATCTTTACAGATACTTATGAACCAGCCTTGGCTAGCTATATCGGGCCTAAGGCCTTAGGCGTGATTGTTCGTGAAAACTTCTGATCTCGTAGTCAGCTTCTGCCGCGGAAGCGACGATCTATCGACATCAAACGTTTCCACGGACTTCTGCTACTTGCCACAATTCAGCTCTGAAACTTTGTTGCAATAGAGATGGCGAACGCGTTTGAGACACTCGATAAAATCCTAGAACTTGAGGCGAACCGTGGCTATCAGAATGATGCGGTTGTGGGGGGATTGGCTGAATATGCACGGCAATGGAATATGGAGATCGTGGGCGAGATTAATAGTAAAGAGACCGCAGAAAGGATCGCTCACATCGTGCAATTGCTAACTGACTATTCGCTATTGCCTCAGAGCGCCCGTGCCAGCACCGTTCGCCATTTGCGCGAATCGCTGATAGCTGTCCAGCAGCAGCGTACAAAACAACGCAAAGCAAAGGACATTTCCAGACGAGAAGCCGATACCTCTGCACCTGCAGAAAGACCTAAGCGCCGCCGGCTTTCTGTGGATGTCGTAGGTTTGCACGCTCCCATCAGCAGTTTATCTGGCATCGGCCCAAAGCTCGCCAAGACGCTGGCCCGACTCAAGCTTTACGAAGTCGGAGATTTGCTCTGGCATCTGCCTTACCGCTACGTGGATTATAGCAAATTACAGACTATTGCCCAGCTGCGTATTGGTGATGAGATCACGATCAAAGCGACGGTCTGGGGATTGAAATCCCAGCCCACGCGCCGAGGAAGGAAACTGACAACGGCCATACTTATGGATGGCAGTGGGCGCATCAATGCTACTTATTGGAATCCTCATATCGATAAGTACTTGCTGGCTGAGCACACCTATTTCTTCAGCGGCAAAGTGAACGTTTATCGAGGCCAGCGCCTGCTGGAGTCACCCGAATTTGAAGCCGCCAGCGATGATCCCACCCACACTGCCCGCATCGTCCCCATTTATCCACTAACCGAAGGGCTCTCAGCGCGGATGTTACGTAAATTTATCCGCCAGGTCGTCGAGACCTGGGCGCCCCAATTGGCCGATCCGCTGCCGGCGGATATCCGAGAACGACTGGCATATCCAGACCTGGGGCCCGCTCTCCAACAGGTTCACTTCCCCGACAGTGCCGATGATCTCGACCGGGCTCGCAAGCGTCTGGCTTTCGATGAACTGCTTGTGGTGCAACTGGGGGTATTGGGCCAACATCTCGCCTGGCAGAGTAAACAGGCTTTGCCTTTGGATCTTGAAGAGCAGGACTTGCAGGCATTTCTTGACACCCTGCCTTTTACATTGACTGACGCCCAAAAACGTGTGTTAGGCCATATCCGCCACGATACCGCCCGTACGTATCCCATGACCCGCCTTCTACAGGGAGACGTTGGTAGCGGCAAGACGGTGATCGCCGCCGCCGCAATGTGGGCGGCTGTATGTAATGGTGCTCAAGCCGCAATCATGGCGCCCACCGAGATTCTGGCCGAACAACATTATCGCAAGCTCAAAGAGCAGTTCGCCCAGTTGTTGCGTCCCATCAACGGATGGCCGCTGCGTGTGCAACTGCTGACCGGCAGCGTGACCGGAAAAAAACGTGAGACGTTATTGGCGGCGCTGGCCACGGGAGATACCGATATCTTGATCGGCACACACGCTCTGATACAAGAGGGTGTCCAGTTTCAGGACCTGGCTCTGATTGTCGTGGATGAACAACACCGGTTCGGGGTGGATCAGCGGGCGGCTTTGCGAGATAAGGGGGCTGATCTAAACGCTCCGCCACCGCCAGGAAAGCAGCATCGGGGCGTGCCGCATACCTTGGTCATGACGGCAACACCCATCCCGCGTACACTGGCCTTGACCATTTACGGTGATATGGATGTCAGTGCCATCGACGAGTTACCACCAGGTCGCCAACCGATCAAAACCTACTGGATAAAGCCCGATGTACGCGCTCGGGTCTATAAGTTTATCAAGAGCCAGGTGGCAGAGGGGCGGCAGGTCTTTATCATTTATCCCCTTGTCGAAGAAAGTGCGCAACTTGAAGATGTGGGTGCGGCCACTGCCGAGCACAAACGCCTGCAGACCAAGGTCTTTCCAAACTTGAAGGTCGGGTTACTACACGGGCGCCTGAGAGGAAAACAGAAGGACGAGATCATGCGAGACTTCGCCGATGGCAAATACGATGTCTTGGTCAGTACCGCCGTGGTCGAAGTGGGTATCGATATCCCCAATGCCAGTGTCATCCTCATCGAAAATGCCGAGCGGTTTGGCCTGGCGCAACTCCATCAATTTCGGGGACGTGTTGGCCGTGGTCCCCACCAGTCTTATTGCATACTTGTCAGCGAACCCAATTCTGACCATGGCATCGAACGTATGAGGGCGATGGAACACAACCAGGATGGTTTCGAGCTGGCCGAAATCGACCTCAGATTACGAGGTCCCGGCGAATTCTTTGGCACTCGCCAGAGCGGCTTGCCCGATCTGCGACTCGCCCGAATGAGTGACACACGACTGTTAGAGATCGCACGCGGCGAAGCCCAAACGCTTCTCGATGCCGATCCCGATTTATCTCAACCCGAACACCATGTACTCTGCCAACGCATGACTGAATTTTGGTCACAGGAGCTCGATCTTTCATGATTATCGCCCTTTATCCAGGTACTTTCGATCCCGTGCATAACGGCCATCTCGACATCGCCTGTCGCTCTGCCCAATTATGGGATCATGTCATCGTCGCCATATACGACCGGCCCGACAAAAGTGTGATGTTTCCGACCGCAGAGCGTGTGGCTCTGTTTTCTGAAGCAACGCGAGAATGGCCTAATGTCGATGCGGTATCATATAGTGGATTGACCGTAGAATACGCGCGTGAGGTGGGCGCCAAAGTCATGGTGCGAGGTCTACGGGCTGTCTCCGATTTCGAATACGAATACCAGATCGCCTTGACCAACAAGCAACTGGCGCCTGATATCGAGGCTTGTTCTTTTATGACCAGCCAGGATCATACTTTTTTATCCTCCAGTATCCTCAAAGAAGTGGCCATGCTGGGAGGCGACATCAGCCATATGTGCCCTCCACACGTACATAAAGCCCTTCGCCAAAAAGCGCAGGAGCGCCAAGCGCAGCAGAAGTCACTTTGAAAATCCGAGGTTCATGCTCAAATGACGATGGACGATAGCTGTTCATCGAGTCACCCCCTCACGCCCTCACCTTGTCACCACAGGAGCCCCTCATGTCGAATCTATACTCAGCAAGGGCATAAATCGAACTTTTCACAAAGAGTTAAGCGACTTATGCGATTTGACAAATAAGAAAAGACGAAGATAATCATTGGTTTTTTGACCTTTAGAGATAGACGAA
>PIVW01001081.1 GCA_003353825.1 Chloroflexota bacterium | reverse complement strand
GACTGCGCCCTATCGCAATGACATAGTTGGGTCGATTCAAGTATAGGGGTAGAACGTTAGAAGTAGGTAAGATGGGCGTTAGCGAAACATATGTACTGAATCCATAAAAAGACCCCGCACCAGGGTGTCAAGCCCAGGGTGCGGGATCGGTTGTTATATGCCCAGACCGGCGATGCGGCTGTGGCTAGGAATCGGTCACTGTTGAGTCGCAAATCTAGCTGGATCGCCGTCTGCGCCGGATGGGGTTAGTGCATAAGCATAGGCAGATACTGTGGAATACCTTCACCCATGACAGCCCATATAGAGAAGTGACCTGGCATGGCGCTGATCATATTGGTGCCCGGATCGAGAAGGCTGGTCGGCTCCAGAACCCACTGATTTCCATCCCAGACGTACAACGCCAGCGTGTCTTCAAGGGCCGGAATAGAATCTACGTATTGCACAGCAATGTTATATGATTGACCTGGCTCTGGTTGGGCGGGCTGGCCCGAGTCTTTATAGGTGGCAGTAATGTCAAAGACTTGGCCGATGCCGGTTAAACCGACCGGAGCTGGTATGACATAAGCGGGTGAGTGAATGAGCTCAATAGCGTTGGCCATCGTTCCCGCTGGGATATCGATAGTTACATCTCCTGCATAAGAAGCTAAGCTGCCCCCATCTGTGTCGATGGTTGCCGAGACTCGAGTGATTCGCCAGTCAGCCAGATAGATCGCAAGGCTCAATCCATACGTTCTTTGTAAGTAGGGCCGGGTTAAGAAGATGCCTTCGGCATAGTAGTAAATGGGTATCATCACCGCATCTGATTCGACCAGGATTTCCTCAGCCTGTTTGTAAAGGGTTTTACGAGCAGAGGGATCAGATGTAACGATAGCCTGAGCTAACAAGTTGTCGTAGGTGGCATTTGTCCAGCTACCAAAGCGATCACGACTGACGCCATCGTGCAGGAAGTTGTATGCATCGTTGTAGTCGGGACACCAGCCAAGGCGCCAGATTTGCGCCTCGCCGTTATTTGTAAAACCTGGATCCGTGACGATGCTCAAGAGTTAGAATGCGTTTCAAGGGTGAAAAGGCTTGATTCGCACAAGAAATGGTGTTGAAATAGGGTAAATGAAGTATAATAGAGGGAATCAAGCGCTATGAAAAAGCCAGAGA
>PIVW01000454.1 GCA_003353825.1 Chloroflexota bacterium | reverse complement strand
GAACCACCCCTGAGCCGTTTCGCAACGCCATCCTCCAATCGGCAGTTCATACTCCACTGACAGGGATAAGGCCCTCGCCCTTCAGCGATTGCGCGAAGTCCCTGTCGGCGTTGAACGCCTTTTAAGGGGTATTCGATTTGGTATGTCTTACTTGGCATCGTTCACCTTATTAAATAACCCTCCCCCGGTTAAAGGGGAGTGATTGGGATTGGTTAGACGCTATCGCCAAGGATTGTATACCACTGCGTTCCGTCGGAAACGAGGATACACGTTGAGTATCCCGTAGCCGCTGCAACGGTAACGGCGTTGTTCGCACCAGCCCCGTCAATAGCTTCGCCGGAAGCAGGAAACATCGGCAATGTCTTTGCAGCCGTAGCACTGATTACATGAATCACCCCAGCACCCGAGGCCGCTGGCACGTCTACGCATTTCGTGTTGTCAGCAGCGGAAACGATGTTGATTCCTTCAACAAGAGCCCCGCCGGTTCCTTGGGTACTTCCTGCTGCCGCAACAGCGGTAACGGTAGTGATAGCCAATGAGCCTACTTGCGCCTGCCCATCTATTGCTGCTTGTGTCGCTTCCAGATCGGTAATTGTACCGGTACCCGAAACCGTCAGCGTGTCAAACGTCCCTTCCTCAGTTGCAGCGTCCGTTCCTTCTTGGGCAAGGATTCGCCACACGTATTCAGTCCCGATCTTAATCGAGTAGAACACCACGTAATCACCAGCGTCTTGAAATGTGATGTCCGTGTCAAGATCACGGTTGTAGCCGTAATGCGTCAGTGATCCAGTGTCGGGGCCTACGGTCAACGTCAAGTCGCCGTCGTCCGTATCGAGGCACACGGCACACAAGACACCCGGCTTGGTCGGCCCTGTCAGTGTACGGGCTTCCGCCGTCGCCGTCACAACGGGACATATCTCGCCCCACATCGTCACGGTAATTGTCCCGGAAGCTCCCGGGTCGGTAATTCGGCCTGGCCCTACGCTGTCGAAAGCCTTAAATAAATCGTTCAATACTCTGTGTGAAGACATGATTCTTCTCCTTGTGAAAGTGGTTCAGGGGATTCCTGAGCCCTAATGGAATAACACTACTCTTCTATCACAGGCACAAACCCGTGATGTTCTTGCTTCTTAATTCGTTCTATCTTTGAACCACGCCTGCCCTTGCGGTTCTTCGGATTCGGTGTTCGGTACTCTCCGTTAATGTAATACGTCGGGTTGTATGGTTCCAGTGCCGACCGAAGCGCTCTCCACTTCGCCACACGGGCGTTCAACGTCACACTGAACCACGTAGCGGCCCCTTTAGTCCATTCCCGCTGTAAACAGTGAGGGCCTGACTTTGGCCCCATAACACCGAATATGGCGGCTGCTGCCTCTGCTCTGTTAGGGCGGCGTATCCATACTGTTATTTGTTTGTGTCTCATTTTGAGAACCAATCTGGCATTTCGCCGTTGTCCGTGAGCGTTATCCTTGGAGTGAGCGTCCAGTCGCCATCTGGCATATTAAATACATCCTTGTCTGTAACCTCAACTACACCGTCCGTTTCGTCGAATTCCCATTGTGTATCGCTCATTACTAAACCTTTAGTATTCCCCAACAGAAACATTTCGCATTCGTATTCTTTCTTCCCTGCGCTCACGAAGGAAGGTTACGAGTTCTTTTGGTGGTTGATAGTCGCAGGGCGGCAACGTATGCGGCAACTCGATTCGTTCATCCGTCGCGTTGGTCGTCGGCTGCTCTGGTATTATCCACTCTGGCCGTTTCATTACTTATACTCCGGTGTGACGTAGGAAGTGGCCGGTGAAGTAGGTGAGTCGTCGCTGTGTGTAACTGTATGCCCTGTTCCGTTGGCTTGGAAACCGCCGGTTGTCTCTGCCTCGGCGGCGTTCATTACCATGTTCCAACCGTTGTCCTCCGAAGGGGCGCCGTCTGCCATGTCTTCTGCGTATCCACCGGAAACGAGTTCGGCTATCTCTGCGCCTGTTATGAGTCGGTCGGTTTTGAACCAGTCACGCAGGGTTCCGTTGAGTTTGTGCGCTGAACTTAAATAGCCACAGTAAATGCTAGATGATGACACTCCGCCCAGTGATCCAGATGCTGCAATTGCACCACCGGTTGCAACGCCATTTATATAAAGCTGTATGGTTTCCGCTGAGTCGTCATAGCATATTGCAATGTGCTGCCAATCGGTTGACGTGCCAACCGACGCTGTTGCTGCAATCCAATGTGTTACGTCTTCCGTTGTGCCCTTTGCGTAGAAGTAGAGCTGATTTGGCGTGCCGTATGATGCCTGTGCTACTGCAAGTAGAAAGGAGTTCGCATCCCCCCATCCTCTTGTGCTAATCAGCGACGACATTCCCGTGCCGACATTACTGTCCAATTTCACCCAACCGCCCAGCGACCAATCGCCGTCTGGCAAATCCAACGTCGCAACATCCGTCACCGTCGTATACGCATTCACCCCATCATACCCCCACCCATCAACTGTATACTTATCTCGAAGTGCTTCCGTGACGTAAGCTACTTCGGAATCGGTGTGGGCTACGGAAGCGGCCCAGATGCCGGGGGTTTCGCCGGTTAAACCACCTGACCCCGCAGTATCTTGGTCGCAAAAATAAGTAACAGCACTGCCGAGGTCTATTTCCCCACCTGTGTTAAACGCTGCATCTGTGCGTTTAGTGCTAACGTCACCTGCAAAGGAGTCACACCCGCCGTCAACCCCGTTAACAAGTCCATTGTTTCGGAAGCAAACAACAATTTTTTCCAGCGGGCCAGCCGCCCCGGTGTCGGCATAAACAGAACCGAGCCCGTCCCCGTTGTTGTCTACTTGGTAGCAATACATCCTGCCATTGCCGTTGAGATAGTTTATATAGAACCTCGCGTCACCGTTCGTGGCGCTCATAAGGAACACTGACAGGTCGCTGGCCTCCACCACCATATAAATAGTATAAGCCTGCTTCCCCGTCACTATCTTCGCAAAGTCAGCACTCGCCATCACATCCCCGCCGTCGAAAGACATAGACTTCTCGCGGTTCCAGCGTTGCAGGGAATCGAGGAGTTGGGGGTGCTTTTCTGAGGCTTTGAAGTTATAATCTGTCATGGCAACCTCCAGTGGGAAGTCCATTGTTAGTGTGTATTGTTCGTTCGGACCTGTTAAACTGGCGTCAAGATATGGTGAGTAAGTCGTGACGTTGATTTCGTCGTTGTCCGTATCGAACTCAAGGAATTGCATGTAGCCGTCTGCCCAGTGGGCTTCGAGCTGGAAGTTCGATAGTATCTCGTGAACTGAACCACCGGCTGCGTTTGTTACTGTTCTGTGTACCAATCCGCCTGTGTGACCTCCTATTACAAGGAATACTTGCGGGTTGTTATCAACCAATGCGTCAAATACTGCTTCGCCATGTGCGTGTCGTATGCCACCGCCTGTTAAATAGTAATGCGTCGTGATGATTACTTTATGGGTTGGATTCGCCGCTAGTAAAGCATCAAACCAGTCTATGAGTGCCGTTCTAATTGCTCCGAGGAAAGAACATGCGGCGTATTCTATGTTGAAATGTAAATATGATCTACCATCCGATGAAAACTCTTGACAGTGGTTCCTGTCCCGTGGCCCTGCTGACTTGAACCAGCTTCTCCCGCTGACACGGGCTGCACCAAAGTTTGCTATGTAATTCGTTGCAGCAACAGAAGGTAAGCCGTTTCCATTGCTTACATCACAGTCATGGTTACCAAGGGAAACCCCGTATCCAACTGACGGGGCGCTGTCGTCAAGGATACTCATGGCAGTATCAGCCCGAACCCATTCCCCTGCAACCGAGCCGTCTTCGACAATATCCCCAACGTGAGATGCAAAGATGTAGTTCTCAGCAACCCTGTTATCTGCTACATACTGAGCCATTGCATCGAAGCGATTGGAATACGTATCGCTATCGGCGAATTGCTGTGTATCAGGAAATATAGGAACCTTAAATGTCATTTCGGTTTAAGTTCCCCTGTTACGCCCGTGTTCGTTAATGTAAGCCCGTCGATAACCCCGCCGTCGTAAGTGGCCTGTGTCATCGGAATATGCCATGCGGGTGTCCCTACTTTATCGGGCGTCGTTCCAGCGGCTAATAGGGTAATCTGGTCTATATTAAGCAGTGAATCCCACTTCGCCCACTGTCGAAGCGTTCCGTCGTAATCGGCAGGATTTGTGTTTCCGCTGTCACCAAATGTGGCTGTATTCGTTGAGAGCGCGCCTAAAGTAACTGTTTGCGTTCCAGCAAGTGTTCCGTTCATGTAAATCTTGAGTTCACTTTCCGACTTATCATAAGTAAGAAGTACGTGCTGCCATGAGGTAACGCCGTAAGCCGCTGTCGCTGTCAGTAAATCAGTAGGGTTCGATTCAAAGTCCACTACATTACACTTAACCTTGCCAGCGTTAGCGTGCCCCGAACCGTAATAGAAGATGTTTAGCGATGAATTAGCACCCAGTTGACCCTGTTCGTATATCCAGTTGAGCGACTGTGCAAGCTCGTCGTTCTTCATCCAACCGCCGAGGCTCCAATCGCTGTCTGGGATTGGTACTTTAGCCGAAGCAGCAATTGCCGAAGTATCTGCTGTTTTATGATACCCCCAGCCTTCCCATAAGCTCGCTTCGTTAGGAAGTTCCGTAATGTCTGTTCCGCTTAAT
>PIVW01001080.1 GCA_003353825.1 Chloroflexota bacterium | reverse complement strand
GTCGCGAGACTGAACTTGATCGCGGGCCGTACCGCCAGGTTGAACTCCGCATTCGATGCGGCAGCCGTATACCTGAGACAGGCGGTCCGCCTGTTGGGTGAAAGCGCGTGGCAGGATCACTACGACCTGACACTGGATGTTCATAGCGAACTGATAGAGGTGTGCTATCTGAACATCCAGCACGAAGACGTCGAAGCACTGTTCGACACGATAACCGAAAACGCCAAACAAGATGTCGATGCCGCTGTCGCCCACAAGACGCTGATCATGTTGTGCGTCGCTCGGCATGACCTGGGCAGAGCAATCTCCCTGGCCGAGCGCTATCTGGAGCGACTCGACGTCACTTTGGACAGTGAACGCGAGCCTGACCTGCCCATTGCCGAGTTGCGTAACCTGTCCACAATGGAGAACAAGGAGAAGCTGGCGGCGATGGAAATTCTGATGACGATTACCATGCCGGTGGTAGCGTTAACGCCAGAGCGTTACCCGTCGCTGGTCTACACCATGTTGAATCTCACCAGCCGGTACGGCAACAACAGCTTATCGAGCATTGCGTATACCCAGTATGCTATGGTCCTCTGTGTCATGCAACGGTATCAGGAAGGAAATCGTTTCGGGCAACTGGCGATCGACCTGCTTGAAAAGTACCCACATCCCGGCAGAACCGCTGAGATAATGAACCTGCAGTATGCGAATGTTCGGAATTGGACACAACTGATCCACGACCAGATTACTCCGCTCAAGACACACCACCAGATGGCCATGCAGGCTGGTTCCTTCGAATTTGGTTTCTATTGCCTGCTGAACTACTTGGTGCTGAGCTGGGGATCGGGAAAACCTCTCGAACACTGCCTCACCGAAGTCGAGCCCACCATCAGCCTTTGTCAGAGTATGAACCATCAATTCTCCCTGCTGATATCCTTAATGTTAGCACAGTCGGTACTCAATCTGACCGGGAGGTCACCCAGCACAACGCAGCTGGAAGGGAAGTGGTTTTCCGAGGAAACCATGATGTCGCGGCTGGAAGGGAACCAATTTCTGTTGTCCATATATGGTCTGCTGAAGATAAAGCTATGCCATCTCTTTGGTGACCATGGAGCGGCATACCGGCAAACACAAGATGTGCTGAAATACCGTGCCGGCCTCAATCCC
>PIVW01001079.1 GCA_003353825.1 Chloroflexota bacterium | reverse complement strand
ATCTGGTTCAGATTGCAGAGCACTGTTATATGCGCTTTGTATCACATAAGGCCTATTGGTGTTTCTCAGCAAAGTCGCACCGCTGACGCCAAAGTTCTGTGTTTCCCACCCATTATCGAGACTTCGCAGTATCGTGGCTAATTGCGCCGGGTAGGAATCAGACGCCCGATTGGTGAGACCGAATCCATACGTAACGCTGTCTCCCACACATGCCACCAGCCTTGCCTTGGCAACGGCTGGGACCAGGCCGATAACGAATGTCAAAACCAATGCGATTGAAATTCTCTTTTTCATCTTGCTGCCCTTTCAAAGTACAGTCCTTGTTGTTCGAGATCTCACGGTGCCAAGGACGGATCGCCTGTCCAGTTCAGCATCATGATTTCGAGGTCGAGTTGATCGACTTGGCAGTCGCCGTTGATGTCTCCTGCGACGATAGACTCACAGGGCGGCGCCCCGAAATAGGATTGGCTGGCGCCCGCCGTCCCGCCGTAAGCACCCATGTTCATGAAGCCGCCGTTCGGGAAGGGCTCCGGGCCAATTGGACTCATAGGGTCTCCTGCGTCGATGCAGGGGCTGGTGATCGCATCTGTCTCCCAGGTTTCGGCGAGAGGGTCCCATCTTCCGCCCTGTGATTTCAGCCGAAAGTCGCCGTTCTGCGGATCAGCAAAATGAGGATCAGTGTCCATGTTGCCTACACCTGATATACCACCCTGTACGCAACTGTAGGTCACCTGGGGACTGCCAAAGATCTGTGCAGAGGAACTCGCGACATTGCCCCAGAAAATGCAGTTAGTCACGGTAGTGCCGCTGCGGGCGACAACCTTAAGACCGCCGCCCGCGTTCACCGCAATGTTCGCCACGAAGCTACAGTTGGTCACAGTGGGACTGCTGGTCCGGTTATTCATCCCGCCTCCAAAGCGCCCCTCATTCCCTGTAAAAATGCAGTTGGCGATGGTTGAGGCGGAGCCTCCGTCGCTAAAGATCCCCCCGCCGAACCGGGCTGAGTTTCCGGTGAAGGTACAGTTGATAATCGTAGCGTCGCTCGCCTGGTTAAAGATGCCGCCACCTTTGGGGGCCGTAAATCTGCCATCAGCCCTATTTCCGTCGAAGGTTGTATCGATGACTGTCGGGCTGGCGTTGTTGTTGAATAAACC
>PIVW01000453.1 GCA_003353825.1 Chloroflexota bacterium | reverse complement strand
CGCGTTCGGTGTGAGCCCGGGTCTCGATGCATTAACGCAATGGCCGCAGATCCCATCGCCGCTCATGTTTCCCTTCCATCCTTTCTTGCCGCATTGGTTACAGCAGGTCAGGTCCTTGTACCGCCTGGTGTCGCTGTTGCCACTCCTCGGAAGTACTTCAAGGAACGCAAGTACTTAAAACGCAAATTTAAATAAACACTGAGTCAGAGTCTTTGTCTCAACGCTGTGGCGAGGTTCTCGTCCGACAGCTTCTTGTATGGGACCATCGACTGGAGATTGGCCCATCTCGCTAGTTCTTGGACGATGCTGTCAGGGACTCCTAGGCATAACAGATCGACTGTGCCGCCGCTCCTGAGTTGGTGTGAACAGAATGCACTCCCATCCAGCCCGCAGGCTCTGCACAAATTCTTGATCAGGTTGTTGACTCCATCGTTGGTGGGCAGGTCTCCGTTTTCCAGCCAAAACAATGGATCCTTGCTATCGATGTGTGCTCTGGCTGCTAACATGTGGACCATCTCGTGGACTGCGCATGGTTCAGGGCAGGTACAGATGCAAACGACTCGCTCCTTCTTCTTGAGCTGGTTACACTTTGACTTGTTGAAGGTGTACACCATATAAGATGGGTTCTTCATATCCGGGATGATCGCCAAGTCACCGACCGTCGGAGCGTTACCTGAGCGCCCGTAGGTGTACTCGGAAACCCGCAGGAGACCGAACTTTGCGAAGCAGAGCAGGGCTCGCAGGGTCTGGTGATCGTAGTTCGCCGGGTCGAGGCACAGCAGGAACTTCTTCAAGACCTTGCTGGTTACTGGCTCTCTGTGCCGCTTGTTGCTGGCTCGTGCTCTGGCCCAGCCGGACCGGATCCGGCCAAGCTTGGGCATGAATTCCTTCTTGATCTCTAGGCCTCTGCCTGTCAAGTCCAGGTGCACGCTGGCAATCCCGTATAACTCGTTTTTGAAGGATTCTCCGGAAATCGTCGAGGACTCGTAGCGGTAGGCTGCGTACTGGCATAACCTCTCTTCCGTGGTTGGCAAGGCGCTGACATCGTATAAGATGCAGTAGTTGATGAACCTGCGCCAATGGAGGGAGTTATTGTACCGGTAGCCGCCGCTGATGCCGCTGAACATGAGGCTTGATTCTACACCGCGCAATCTCTGTATAGACTGGGACACAAACAAAAATTAATTAAAACACTTACTTAAAATGAGATCCAACGCTGGAGCACAATCGGTAGCAATGCTATCCATCCGCGCGTTTTGTATGTCACTGTGAAATTTCTTCAAATCAAACCTAGACAGGGCGTCAGCTGTCAGGTTATCTTTGCCTTTGATATGCACATGCACGAAGGGCTTGAACTCGTATGTGTTGGCGCAAGCGGCGATGATCCTGATCAGTGCTTGGACGTCAGGTCTCTCGAAGCTGCAGCCTCCTTTCGCGGCGCTGTAAACGCATGCCTCGTTGTCACACCAGAAGGTGACTGCCTTGCTCTTCCACTTCTGGCCCCAAAGCAGGCAAGCTGTGGCGATTGCACACATCTCTTTCCAAAAGATGTCCGGATGCTTGGGGTCCCTGAACAGCTTCTTGTTGGGGTGGTCGGTCCAACGAAACCGGAACCAATTCCCCTCTCTATTCCAACCTCCCATGCCAATGCCAGTTGAGGCATCGGTGAGCACGTGGACGTCGCCCTTGTCTTTGGCGCGTAGGATGTCTATGAAACGAACACCCCGCGCTCCTAATAAGATTTGGTCGCGCCACCAGATTAAGTCCCTCTTGAACTTGCTGACCTTCACGTTGCGGTTGAGGTACCGTACCTGGGCGGCAAATTTCTCCATTCTGCGTACGAATGCGGGGCCGCCAGTCACACAAACCGATGCCCAGCGCAGCTTACCGATGAGGGAGAGCAGCTCTCTCTTCATGACACTCTTCCTCGATAGGAAGTCGTCGATCTCTTCCAGCATCACTCTCAGTTTGATCTCTGGGATGAATACCATCTGCGCCACGGTGTCGTAGATGAACCCTAGGATCTTCAGTCTGGTCCGCGGGGCAAAGCACTTCGAGGCTCGCGTTGGGATTCCCAGCTTCCTAAACCATTCGACGACGGCCTCGAATTGGCGCGTCGCTAAACCAGGGGAATGTGCAGGTGCACCGCCAAAGAAGTCATCCACATAATGGTAGACAATAGGCGCACCGTTCAGGGACCACCAGTCGGGGTCGGTGTTGTTGATGATAATCCACAGCACCAAGTCCGCGAACAGGGTGTAAATTCTGCAAGCACTCGCCAAACCAAAGGACAGGCACGTGAATGCGTAGAATAGCCCCATCCACTGGAACCCCATATACTTGAAACACTCTCGTTTGATAGGGACTCGGAGGTATGCGTCTTGCGCGTCGATCGTCCAGAGTCGGGCGCCGATGCCGAGGGATTTCACCATGCTCACTACTTCTCGGAATTTCACGTAGCAGACCTCCTTGAACTCCGGATCGATCTCCGAATTCACTGAATTGCCACTCCTGGGGTGGGAGAGGTGATGGATCACTCTCCATTTCTTATCCTCCCAACCTAGTCCTCTGTGAACTCCTTTCTTGACACAGCCGACTGGCGAGACCCTTAGACCCTGGACCTCAAACGGGAATTCCGACGGCGATCGCCATGGGCCCCATAACGCGCCACTGCCATGCTTCTCGTTAATCCACTTCGAGACTGCCACTTTCTGCTCGACGGTGGTCTTGAGGTTGTCCACGCTCGTCCTTTCCAGGTCCTTCTCGCGCGAGACGTCGATGTCGAAGCCGAATTCCAGACCTCTCAGAATGTACTCGGCGTCCTGTGGACAGCCGTGGGAGACGCTTCTCCAGAAACCCAAGTCGTAGCCGTAACGCGGCGGTGTGTCCGCACAGACTGCTGCTTTGAGGGCGCTTGCGCATGCCCTGAGCGCTCGGCATAGGCCTTTCGCGACCTAAATAGTCAAACACGAAACACAAGTAAATTAAAATGAAGATGTCAAAATTAAATAACACAGATGCTTAATTTTTTATTTTTTGGCATCCTTCGCAGCTTGCAACTCGGCTGCCGTCCACTTCGTGTGTTTGTGACGACAGTCCTTGTCGGTCTTGGAACACTGTCCCATACCGAACTTAAAGATGCACCAACCAGGGGGCACGAAATGCGCAGACGTGGCATCCGTATAGGGCGACCAATCCTGGTGCCCTCTCTTTTTTCCCCTCTTGCCCCCCGTGGAGCTACTCTTGCCACGATTCTTCGCATTATTACTCACCGAAATGTACGAAGGGCGGTCGAATCCGGCCACCTTTTGCTTGTTGAAAGTGGCACTATGGATGGCTTTATTCACCTCCGCCAAGAAATCGCCTTTGCCGGATTTCCCACCAATCCTCTGTCCTAACAACTGGGCGCACTCTACTTGCACCGGCAGCGAATAGCGCAGGCACAGCTCGTCTAACACTAACAGGCTCATCATAAAATCCACCAATACCTTGGCGGCCGGTCTGCCAGCTTGGACTGCACGTCGTGCTCTGTCGCGGACAAGCCCATGTAATATCATACACGGGAAATGGCAGATATAAGGGTTGAATTTCGCTTCGGTGAGAGCCTCTCCTGGCTTCACCGTCCTATCCAGCGAAATCACCTTATTCACCAGGTCTACTTTAATGCCGCTGTGGAATGAGTCCACGAGCTGGCAACAATACGTGTTCAGCTTGAAGCTGCTCACACCATGCTGCACCAGGCTCTTCGCGAACAAATCGGTTGAGATGTCGATACTGCCCTCTTTCACTGGCACGTCCTCGGGCATGATGGCCTGAGCCATGATGGCTTGCAGATCGACTTTCTGTTCCGCAGGAGGAGGGGGAGGAGCTCCTCTCGCCCATGCTCCAACTGCTGCTACCTCCGCGTCTGCATGCCTTACCAAATCCGCGTTCACATCGCGCCAATTCATTGGTGGACCACGGACGTTCATCGCAGGGCCTTCGGGACCGTACACGAGATCACGCTGGATCATCATGCTTTGTTGATGCGCGGCTGCATTCTGTGCCGGGGCACGAGGTCGTACTGGGTCAGGAATGGCTCTTCCGACGCGCGGTTGCACCAAACCTAAAGGGATGAATGGCACTCTGCCAACATCAGGAATCACCGTGGGGGCTGCACCAATAACCGCTGGATTAACCACTCCCAAAGGTGCTAATAAACCAGCCGCAGGCAATAATCCAACGCCATTGACGTCACTCTGTGACTCAGCACCGGAATTAGCCGCGTTGATGATCTAAAATAAAGGAAAGCGTTGCCAATCGAGGCAACGGGGAATAAAGAAGAAAGCACATACTGGTGCAGGTTTCTTCTTTCTCGCGGCTGTGCGCGCGCTTTTCTTTGTCGCTTTCTCTTTGTTGTTTGTCGCCATAATAACACGGAACTAATACCACGAAACTAATCGAATGTCTAAAAATTTATCGCTAATCACACGAAACACTGATACGCTAATGAATCTAAAAATGTTCTTTCGAGAGACGCTGTCACGAAAGGATGCTCGGCTTTGATGTGAGGAACACTTACTACTGAAAAACCTCTACTCTAGAAAATATATATCCACAAAGGCGAGAAAGATCAGTGAATTGAGACACGGATTATGATCACGTATTATGACTCGTGATACGTCCGATATCATCTCAATTCCT
>PIVW01001078.1 GCA_003353825.1 Chloroflexota bacterium | reverse complement strand
ATCCGGCGTAAATGGACGGTCTAACTCAACGAATGGCACCTGCTTGCGGTAGTTCTTGTACATCGCCTTGGTCGCTTTACCCATATCCAGGTTTGGATTGGTCAGCTTACGTAGGTCGATTGCCTGAGTTGAATGCAGCAATTCGAGGCCATAGATGTAGTTGGTGTTGTCGACGATCTGGGTAAGGTTATCCGAAGCCAGTTTCAGGTTAGTGAAGGTATCTTCGATATTACCCGCAACCGGAATGCCGTCGAATGAAACCGGGCTGGCAAGGTGTTTGTTACGTACCTGCATATCGACGAAGTTCTTCTGGATAGCGCCGAAAGCATGACCATGGTTACCAGGTGCACCCAAGAAACGAGATAGCTTAGTGAAGTGGTTATCTGACAGGTGAACGGTGCGCATCACACTGTTGTGAGAGACATGGGTCAATGCCACGCTGAGTCCCTGAACGGCAAGTGCAACCGGTAGTGGCTCGAAGTTAGTGGTCGGGAATACGCCGCCTTTACCTTCGATAAGATATTTAGCCACCTGAGGATGCTGAGTGTAATCCTTAGAAGCGTTCAGAACCACGCCCGGGTTATCATCTGAGTGGTTGATTTGTACATCGATAACTTCGCCCAGATCGGCAAGGGCCTTCTTGGCACCGGCAAAGGTATAAGCGGTTGTACGATAGCTCAGTGGGTCTTGTAGTGAACGCTTATCGCTTAGCTGCCACAGGTAGCTGCCATCTAACTGGTCAAGAATTTCGCTGGTCGCTTCCTTGATGTAAGGGAAGGGACGAATGTCGTTAGTCTGAGGCAGGAATGGCGAAACGTTACCGTTCAGACCCTCAAGGCTAAGGCTGAATACCGTGGGTGAAACCGACATCAGGTGTGATGCATCCCGGTAACCCTTCATGGCATAGGCAACTGCAACAGAGTTATTAGAGAGGATAGATAGTGCATCTTTACCGATAGGATTCAGTGGCTTAACGCCGGCATCTTTCATCGCCTTAATACTGCTGACACGCTTGCCTTTATAGAAGACGTCCCACTCACCGATCATGGCCAGACCCACATGGGATGCCATCAAGATATCGGCTTCACCTACAGTGCCTTTAGATGGGATAACCGGAGTGATGCCCTTGTTTAGGTACTGCTGGTATAGCTCGGCT
>PIVW01000452.1 GCA_003353825.1 Chloroflexota bacterium | reverse complement strand
CACACGACCACACGACCACACGACCACACGACCACACGACCACACGACCACACGACCACGCGACCAAACGACCAAACATATTGGAGCAAAATAATGACCACACCAGTAAAAGTATCAGTTACCGGCGCCGCTGGACAGATCGGCTATAGCCTCCTTTTCCGTATTGCTGCGGGTGAGGTATTCGGCCCCAAACAACCCATCATTTTGCAAATGCTGGAGATCACACCGGTGATGGCTGCTTTAGAGGGCGTGGCGATGGAATTGGAAGACTGCGCATTTCCTCTCCTGGCCGGTCTCGAACTCACTGATGACGCCAACGCCGGCTTCTCGGGTACCAACTATGCATTTATGGTAGGAGCCTTTCCCCGCAAAGCCGGCATGGACCGTGGCGACCTGATCGGACGTAACGGCCCCATTTTCGTTGGACAGGGCAAAGCGATTAACGACAATGCGGCTGACGACATCCATGTGCTGGTCGTGGGTAATCCCGCCAATACCAATGCACTGATTGCCATGCACAACGCGCCCGACGTGCCCAACGAGCGCTTTACTGCCATGACACGACTCGATCACAACCGTGCTATTGGCCAACTTGCCAAGAAAACTGAAAAGGATCTCTCGACGATTCGCCAGATGACCATCTGGGGCAATCACTCGAACACCATGGTGCCCGACATCTATCACGCTCGCGTTGGCCGTAAAAAAGCGATCAATGCTGTAGGTAAGCGCTGGTACCGCAAGTATTTCAAGCCAACAGTTTCCGGCCGTGGTGGCGCCATTATTCAAGCCCGAGGCGCATCCTCGGCAGCCTCTGCCGCCAATGCCGCCATCGATCATATGCGCGATTGGACGCTGGGCACGCCTAAAAATGACTGGGTCTCTATGGCGGCGCCAAGTGATGGTTCTTATGGAACGCCTGAAGGTATCATTTCCTCATTCCCCTGCGTCTGTCCTGGTGATGGTACCTATCAGATCGTGCAAGGTCTGGATGTGAACGAAGAGATTCAGGCTGGAATTCGCACCAGCGGAGAAGAGCTTGTAAGCGAACGCTCTGTTGTCGCCGATCTGTTGAGCTAACAGACCCACCAAGCCATGATATGCCAAAAAAAGCAGGCGGATCAAAGACCCGCCTGCTTTTTTTGGCGAAGGCAACGAGGTTGATATGTCCAAACAGACTCAAGAGCCCGCACTAAACTCTGAAATCGAAGCCTGGGTTTTCACAGATGAGCAAGAGCTCCCGGACGATCATCGTTCCGGATTCATCGCCGTTGTGGGGCGGCCCAATGTTGGTAAATCTACATTGATGAACGCCATACTCGGGCAGAAGATCGCCATCGTATCGTCGCGCCCGCAAACAACGAGAAACCGCATCACCGGCGTCCTCACCCAAGAGGCTACGCAGATGGTCTTTGTCGATACACCCGGCATCCACCAGCCAAAACACAAGTTGGGCGAATTTATGGTCGAAGAGGCCTTGGATTCGATTCCCGATGCTGATATCATTTTGTGGGTCGTGGATGTGGCCAAGATGCCCCGAGCGGATGACGAGCGTGTGGCCGAAGTATTGCGCTCACAAGATCTGGCGGTGGTGCTGGCAATGAACAAAATCGATCTCGCCCCGGCAGCTGCCTTGCTCAAACATAGCGAAGCCTATCGCGCCCTGGCGCCGGCAGCGGTCTCTGATATCGCCATCAGCGCCCTCAAGAATCTGGGTCTGGAGGCTCTTCTGGAAACCTTGCAGCAGCAATTACCCCTCGGTCCTCGCTATTTCCCACCCGAACAGGTGACAGATATCCAGGAGCGTTTTCTGGCGGCTGAGCTGATACGCGAAAAGGTCTTGCGGAACCTGCGCCAAGAAGTTCCCCACGCTGTAGCTGTCGATGTTCAGGCATTTGAAGAACGAGCCAACGGCAAGGTTTACATTGCCGCCCGTATCTTCGTCGAACGAGATTCACAGAAGGGCATTTTGTTGGGCAAAGGCGGAAGCATGCTCAAACGCATCGGCAGCGAAGCCAGGAAAGAGATCGAGGTGGAGTTGGACTCTCCTGTATACCTGGACCTGCATGTCAAAGTCAAACCCAAATGGCGCCGTGATGACGCCGAACTGCGACGGCTGGGGTATGCGTAGTACTCGCAGTTAGCCGATAGCATTCGGCAGTTAACGGTTGGCTGTCATGTTTCGTACTTTTACACTTTGCCTTTTACCTTCTGCCTTTTTATTTTAAATGACGGCTCTATCCTTGGAGATGAGTTTGTGGACCAAGAACCTGGTCGTCGCCGGGCTGGATGAGGCCGGGCGGGGCGCCTGGGCGGGACCGGTTGCTGCGGCTGTGGTCGTGTTGCCTCCTGAGCCAGAGCACATGTTTGAAGTGCTACATGGCGTCGATGATTCCAAGAAATTGACGGCAGCCAGGAGAGAATGGCTGGATGAACGCATTCGCTCGGTGGCGACTGTAGGGGTTGGGCTCACCACAGCCTCCGAGATAGACCGCATCGGTATTGTCCCTGCGACATTGGCGGCGATGGAGAAAGCCTTGTTCGCACTGCCAAAAGCACCGGACACTCTTTTGATCGATTACATCCCCCGGCCTTTAGGGGCCTGGTCCCAGAGGCGGATTGTGCGAGGCGAAAGTGAATCCCTCTCCATCGCCGCCGCCTCGATTGTTGCCAAGGTCGCCAGGGACAGATTGATGATCGAGTATGACAGCCAGTTCCCGGGCTATGGGTTTGCTCAGCACAAGGGATATGGCACAGCCCAACATCGTGCTGCACTCGACCGCCTCGGATCGATCCCGCTGCATCGCCACACCTGGGCGCCTTTGCTACAATTACGTCTGCCTTTGGGAGATGTCCAATGAGTGGCTGGTGCAAGGGATCGCGCAAAGGCCTGGGCCGGCTGGGCGAAAATCTTGCGGTTGAGGTTCTGGAACAGGCCGGCATGGATGTGCTCTACAGAAACTGGCGCTGCTCCAACGGTGAGATCGACATCGTCGCCAGGCAGGGTGAGGTAATCGCTCTTGTGGAGGTGAAGACACGGCGAGGGCGGGGAGCGGGCACACCGGAACAGGGTGTGGATTCAGCCAAGCAAGCCAAGCTCTGTCAGTTGGCTGAAGCCTACATCGAGATAAGTGGCTGGGAGGGCGATGTGCGTATCGACGTGGTGGCGGTGGAGATGGACAGCGCAGGAAGGCTTTTGCGAGTGAGCCATTGGCAGGAGGCAGTCGATTGCTGGTGAAACCGCTGATCGTGATCGTTGGGCCCACTGCAGTGGGCAAGACGACCATCTCCTTGCAGATCGCCGCTCGTTACGGCGGGGAAGTGGTATCGGCGGATTCCCGGCAGGTGTACCGGAGTATGGATGTCGGCACGGCCAAGGTTACGGACGACGAACGGGCAGACATTCCCCATCACCTAATTGACATAAGATTGCCCGATCAGACAATCACGCTGGGAGAATACCAGGCGCTGGCGTACGCTGCCATCGATGATATTCATAGCAGGGGGCGGTTGCCACTGCTGGTAGGGGGCACCGGGCAGTATGTGAAAGCGGTGGTGGAGGGATGGCGGATACCGAAGGTGCCGCCACAGCCGAAATTGCGGGCGGAACTGGAGGCATTGGCGGAACGGGAGGGGAAAGAGGCTGTTTATGCCCGCTTACTGACCATAGATCCGGGCAGCGCCGGCAGCATCGATTGGCGCAATCTACGTCGAGTGATCAGGGCGATTGAGGTGACTGAGGTGTCAGGGCGTCCCTTTAGCGAGTTGCAAGTCAAGACCCCACCCCCATACTCGCTCCACCAAATCGGTCTGACCAGGCCACGGGAGTTGCTCTACGCCAGGGCAGACGCCCGTATCGGGCAGATGTTTGCCGAGGATTTTATAGTGGAAGTCGAGCGACTTCTGGCAGCCGGTTACTCAGCGGCTCTCCCCAGTTTCTCGAGCTTGGGTTATCGGGAGGTGGCTGCGTATTTGGCCGGAGAACATTCCCTCGAACAAGCCAAGCTCCTATTGCGCCGCCACACCCGCCAGTTTATCCGCCGCCAGTACAACTGGTTCAGGCTGACAGACCCGAACATCACATGGTTTGATCTCGAAAAGAGGACACCTGAGATCGAGTTCGATTGGCTGGACAAGGCTTTGTGGAACGAGGACTGACCGACAAGGATAGAGGGCTACTCGACCAGACCGCAAGTTGGCGCATCACTTTCACCAGCCTCACTTACCTTCCTCCGTTGTTGGGCTACGATACGTCGCTGCAATCCCTCCGCATCGGTGACGCATTAAGTCGCGCTTCTGTCAGGCCTTCTTTAGACAGGGTGTGCAGCGCCTGGTTGAAGCTGGCACCCGAGACTGAGACAAAGCTTCCGTATAAGGCTCGGTCATGGCTGCAATCATAGCTCTGAATAGAATCGAGTCGGGGATGAGAACGCACAAATAAGGCATCAACTATAGGAGAAGTGAGGACGAAAAGGGGGGATTGGCCTGATCTGCAAAAGTGGCCGCTAACAATTAACAATTGACAATTGACAATTGACAATCGACAATCGACAATCGACAATCGACAATTAACAATTAACTTGACAATGGCACATTACGGAGGTGCATTTGCCTGAGAATATATCTGCTGATACTTCAGACGACTCTTACGAGAGCGGGTACGGTTGATCAGATGTGAGACGACGAGTGAAATG
>PIVW01001077.1 GCA_003353825.1 Chloroflexota bacterium | reverse complement strand
ATGAATACCCATTCCGGGCATTCAGCCAAGAAGGACACCAGTGCCTATCACATATTGATGTACTTGGCCGATTCTATGTTGGAGGAGCGCCGGGGGACGAATATCCATTGAGTATGTGACGTGCCAAGATGTATTGGTGATAAAAATATGAGATATGAAGGTCACTATGGAATATGATATGTTATGTGAGATACAGGATGAATGAAGCAAAGATATGGCATATAACATGCAATCATAATACTAGTGAATGGTATATGCGCTCTGCTCTAAGTAGATAGATGATATGCTACCTCTACTAGTCGATAGATGTTATGCTAAGTTTTGTTCTTTTGCAGCTTTTTAGACTTGGCCGATTTTTCGGCTTGTTCGAGTTTTCGTATTCTTGGTCTTTGCCTTTTCCCTTATTGTTTTCGCCTTTGAATAAGGTTGCATAAATAGTTGCAGTGCGGACAGGTACGGGCTAGTTGTGTTTTTTTTGCAACCCAAGTTGCAGTACTGATTCCTACGTAGAGGGCACGTAGAAAGACACGTACCTCGTCCGCACCCCATCATTTCGTGGGGTGCGAGGCCTTTCTGATGAGGTACGGTGGGTTGCGTTTGACGTTGAAGTTGCGCAGATCGTTGCACAAAACCTGGTCCCTTTGCAACCGGGACCGCGTTTTGCAACCGACCCGATCGACTCAAAACCCTCCAACGCGTGAAAGTAAGGCGAAGAACTTCACAATGCCGTCTCCAACCATGAGGATCGCTGAGCGCCCCGAAACGCGCTCCACCGGCCCGATCTCGGCCATCTACGCCATCAGCGTGGTCGATCGATCCCTTGGGCATGTTCGTTTCCGTTGTCGCGAGCCGGCGTGCCGCAGCAGGCGAGCGCCGCGACTCACATGAACGTGGTGCCGCCGTGGAACTTTTGTGTGCGTCGCCGGCCCACCTCGTCCTGTATGTGCCTCTCATCTGCACCTCTCGACGATCTCGGAGTCGCCGCCGCGTCACCATTGTTTATGGCATTTGTCTTACGTCAATTGATTGCCTTGGCCGCCGATTCCGGCACATCCTCGTCGACATGTAGGCTGTCGAATCCCAACCTTCGTATTTTGGGCAATGTAGCCATCACCTCATCTCGGCGGTACCCACAAGAAGAAGGAGGCGGGTGCAGAT
>PIVW01000451.1 GCA_003353825.1 Chloroflexota bacterium | reverse complement strand
CGCAGCGGTTTCGCGGGCCGCAAAAAGAGCCGACCAAAGTGCAAGCCACCGTTCGGCTGGACGCGGATGTGGTGGGATATTTCAAGAAACGCGGTAAAGGCTGGCAAACCCGGCTCAATGACGTTCTGCGTGAAGCGGTTTTCGGCCACAAGAAAGCGTCCTAAACCTCCTTGAACAGAGCGGGTCGCCGGATCCGCCGATGGCCCACAGAAGGGGAGGGGGAAGAGGTTGTTGTGCCCTCCCACTCCCGGCGGCCCGGGCGTCTACATCGAAGGACGGAGGGTTCCGCCCTTCGAATGCGAGAGGGCGTGTTTCCGTGGAACCGTGGTGTTCTGCTAAAGGACATCTAGTCTCTGACATATAAATTCGGCAATTTTTGCCGCATCGAATTTTCGTGCGTCAATATAGCCGTCGGTTTTGAAAACGCCTTCGACATCGCCGTCATCAGTCCTGACATACATGATTCGGTTCTTTTCCCGCGAATGGATGATTTCTTGCACCGCACGGAATTCGACATAGCACCAATCCTTCTTCTGATAATCCGCGCTAAGAAAAACGACATTGAGCTTGGCGCGACTGTAAACACCTTGCAAAAGGGTATCCAGTGATGGCTGCGCCAATTGGGAGACGTAGTTGTTATCGTAAAAATAGGCATTAGGCCCAAGTTCCCGTTCTAGTTCCGGCGTGATCGTCTCGATCAGTGACCGGATCTCTCCAGGAAAAGAAAGAGCTACATCAAAGACGTGCTTTGAAATATCTACAGCGTTTATTGCTGAGAAAGGAAGAGCAATGCCCCTTGCATGCAGCTCCTTGGGAAGGTTGACTTCCTTCACGGCCCAATGAGTTCGAAATAGCTCAAGATTTCCGATGTCCAGTTCAAGTGTCATCTGCTTCAAATCCTCAGCGGTGAGGAAAGGTTCGACTTGGTGGAGATCGTACTCGACACGCACCAGTCTTTGTCTTTGCACGATTTCGCGGATGTATCCGAACTGCGGCGGCAGTTTATGCTCGCCTTCGTATGCGAATATACAAGGTGCGCGCTTTAATTCAGCGATGGAATCAGCGTCTAGATTGCCATATCGGTTAGTTAGATTCGGCGTTGTGTACTCACGCACACAGCGGGATAATTCAATCTCAAATGGCTTTCCTGTCCATGAATCATCAAAGCCAGAAACAAAGAGGTTGTATAGGGCTCTCGTCGGAGCCGGTTTGGTCTGTGTCACAATGTTGGAGAGTATTTGTGTGTCAAGGTAGATCTTATCGAAGAGGCCCTTTTGGTCAGGCCAGAGCATATCAGGAGAATTTTTGAGCTTGCTGGTATCATAATTATTGACCGTACTATCACCTGTTAAGGCAACGTATTGGCTTGCCAAATCGCAATAAGTGGTAACGAACAAGTTGATGCCGATCCATTTTGCATGATCTGGCGTTGAGCCATTCATAACCGCTTCCATCGTTTGACGCAGGCCGGCTACGCGAGCCGCAATAGTTTTCAGGCTTGTTTGATGACTCATGACTAATTTTCACTCCCAACAACAAACACCTTAACTGAGCCGCCAAACTGTCCAACGATGTGGGATCACCTCAGACGTCCACTCGTCTGGCCAAGCCGCACCGCCCGTTAATCCGCAGCACACCACCCCCGGCGCCGGCCGCCACCGTACTCCCGGCCGAGGCCCTTCTCGATCAGGGTGTCAGCGAGACGGTTCCCGTTCACATATACGTCCGCCAAGACGCGCCCGGCATACTTGCCCCACCTGGGCTCACAGAAAATAATCTTACGCGCAGAACGGAGAAGCCCGTTCACGAAGTCGCGGGCCGTCTTGGCGAGGGTCTTCTCGGAACCGCACTTGCCCCGGATCTCGGGGGCATCAATTCCGTTCACGCGGACAGACATCTTTCCGATCGAGGGCGGAAGCCCCGGCATGGTGATGTAAATGGTGTCTGCGTCATAAGCGAGACGCCCACCTTTTCCTTCCCGCAAGGGCCATTCATAGCACTCAGCCGACGCAAAGGACGGGAGGATAGCGGCCCGGGCTGTTCTGGTCGAGGCTGTCAACCGGGAAGGCCGAACCGTGGCGTGATGCCCGCTGTTACCAGCGGCGGCCCGAATTCCCGGTTCCATTGCCGCCAGACAGCGAACCGCTCCCCGAATTTCCGTACGTCGAACCGCTCCCCGAATTTCCGTATCCGGAATTCAGTCCAGGGGAGGATGTCCCGGATGGCGCCGGATCTCCGAGTGTGCTTCGGTAGCCACCAAGGGACGTGCCGCGTTGTTGTTGGTAGCGCTCGGAGGAATGACGTTGCCGCGCCTGTTCCCTGGTTTCAAAGGGGCTTTGGGCCTCGGCCTGCGAGGTGGCGAACAGCAATATGGCGAGGGCCGTGAAGAAGATGGTCCGCATGATTAGTCTCCGTAAAAAATGACAATGAGGAGGTTAGAGGGATGGGATTCCACAGCCGCAGTTAATGGCAGTGTACCTGTCCAGTGCGGCTCTCTTTGTGGCAGCACATCCCTGCGGGTGAACTCTTTCTGCATCCCCCACCATGTTCCAATATTTCACTTTCGTAAACTGGCGTTGACACCACTTTACCAAAGGTCTGGTTGGTGCCGAAGCCCATGAACACTGCAACAACAGCAAATAGAAGCACTCTCATACATACCCCCTTTTACAGAAGACGACGACTAACAGTACCACGATAGGCAGCAAGCGCAATGCCTATGGCGGCAACAGTGTGCCATCTTGCATTCGAAGGACGGAGGGTTCCGCCCTTCGAATGCGAGAGGGCGTGTTTCCGTGGAACCGTGGTTAAGCGGTTCCGTGGTGGGTGTGGGGATCCTAGCGGTGGTCGTCCTCAGGAATTTAGATTCTTTCGGGCGGCGGCCTTGACTTCGTCTCCCCGCACCACCAAATCTAGGCATTGGTGTGACGCAGGACTACCAGGGCTAGCTTTCCAGAGACGCCTGGAGTTGGATTAACAGCCGTCACACGTCTCTAGCGGCTTTAACGAAAAGGACTTTGCTTATGACGACGCAGAAACCTACGGCTAAGGCGATGGAGCAGTTTGCCAATGACCCCATGCGTAAGGCGATGGGGCAGTTAGCCAATGACCCCATGCGTAAGGCGATGGAGAAGTTAGCCAATGACCCCATGCGTAAGGCGATGGAGCAGTTTGCCAGTGACCCCATGCGTAAGGCGATGGAGCAGTTAGCCAATGGCCCCATGCGTAAGTCGATGGAGCAGTTTGCCAGTGATCCCATGCGTAAGACGATGGAGCAGTTTGCCAATGGCCCCATGCGTAAGGCGATGGAGAAGTTAGCCAATGACTCCATGCGTAAGTCGATGGAGCAGTTTGCCAGTGATCCCATGCGTAAGGCGATGGAGCAGTTAGCTAATCACCCGGTACTGAAAGCCATGAGTACCTTTTCCGTTAGTCCCGCACACGTATTGGCATTTGCTGTTGAGAATAATGTGTTGGACGTTGTGTTGGCTGAGATCGCAGCGATTGATGCGAATGATGACAGTATCAGCTTCGAACAACGCTTCGAGGCTTTGATTAAAATCTTATTTTCTATCCTAAACGAAATTGTTGAAAAAATCGAGTTCCGCGCACGGGCCCCATATTTTGCTGGGATTCTCCAAATACTGCTGGCGCTATACATATACAATCAATCATCAGAGCAGCTTGAAAGGGCGACAAAAAACATACACCAAGAGTTCAATACGCTTAATAGGAACCATAAATCTCTGATATTGGATGAGATACAAAACCGGAAACACAGGATCGGCGAGCTATCAAAAAATAGAGGCGCCATTGAAGGAACGTTTTACGAAGTGGTGAGATCGGTTCCCTTGAATGTCGAACAGAAATACCGAGGAGCTTACACAAGTTGGTTGCTGCGCGGTCAACAGGTCAAATTAACCGAGCGGTCTGGTAAATGGATCAAAGTCATTGCCTTTGATTATTATTTGAGGTCATCGCATACCGGATGGGTGTTGAAAAAATATCTTCGTCGGATTGAGTAATGAGTGGAATAGGTGGATTCAGGGCTGCATAGCGCTCCTATTTCATTGCCGGGTTAATAGATCAGAGAGAGTTGTTTATCGGACGGGTCGGGGATCCGCAGCACGTCCCGGGCGTACCTGACGAGGCGGGGACCTTCGAGGTCGGGCTTGCGGTTCCGGCTTTCAAAGCCGAAATAGACCCAAAGTTTAGGATTTTCCCCTGAGTTCCCGGCGCCCTGGACGGTGTGCCAGCCGTCGTATTTTTCGCAGGGCCGGACGGGGCCGCCCCCATATATTCCGTATTCATGACCGACGGCGCGGCGCAGCTCGTCATTTGTGAGACCCTTTTCGCGGCGGGCCTGCCATCGTTCATCGGCGTTGGTCATGCGGTGGCAGGAATGGATGAAAGCCGCTTTAAAAATTTCGCGCGTCAACTCCGGTTTAGTGGACATGGCTCCCCTTCGTGGATACATACAGAACCATGTGCTTGGCGCCGACGCCCGAGTTTAAGCGCGTTCTGGAAGATGTTCGCGACTTACATCTAGCTACGTAATACCGAACATAGCGCCCGTATAGTTAGCTCTTAGCTTTACAGCCACAATTTCTTGTTGTTATATGGCGTCGTGTCGTATTAAGGGTTCAAATATGCGCAGAAGGAAAACATGACCCGCGAGAAGAATATGGAATTCGGGACGTTCATGCGCCGTGAGA
>PIVW01001076.1 GCA_003353825.1 Chloroflexota bacterium | reverse complement strand
ACCGCGGCTGAACACGATCATTGTTGTGACTCAGTTGAATGTCTGCAAAGCGAAAGCTGCACTGCGGCAATTTGATCGCATGCCAAGGTCCGGTCTGGGCCGAGGCTGTGTGGAAACTCGACTTTGTTGTAGACTTCGGAGCATGATTGGAGGTGGTCATGTCCGGCTACATCACTGGTGTTAATCGCGATCAGGTGACGATGTTCCCAGAGCGCCTTGAGGATTGGATTGGTGAAGAACATCCTGTTCGGGTTGTCGATGTTTTCGTTGATGCTCTCAACCTTTCCGAAGCCGGGTTTGAGCGGGCGGCACCCGCCCATACAGGTCGCCCAGGTTATCATCCATCAGTTCTGCTGAAGTTGTTCATTTACGGATATTTGAACCGCGTTGCTTCCAGCCGTCGACTTGAGCGCGAAGCTGGTCGCAATATCGAGGTCATGTGGCTCACGGGACGGTTAGTGCCAGACCACAAGACGATTGCCGACTTTCGACGTGACAACAGCGTTGCCATCCGCAAAACATGTGCAAGGTTCGTTGAACTGTGCCGTAGCATGGGTGTTCTCAATGGAGCCAGCGTTGCTATCGACGGCAGCAAGTTCAAAGCGGTCAACAACCGGGACCGCAATTTCACAGCTGGCAAGATCAAGTTAAGGATCAGCCATCTCGAAGACAGCGCAGCCCGGTATCTGGAAGAGATGGCGCGGACCGACAGGAAAGAGCAATCACAGGTCCAGGTCACAAAGATTGAGCGCTTGAAGGAAAAACTCACACGCGTGCGTCAGGAAGTGCAGCGGCTGGAGAATGTAGCGAGCAAACTGCAAGCCACGCCCGACGGCCAGATATCTGTGACCGATCCTGATGCCCGTTCCATGGCCACCCGTGGCAAGGGCACAGGGCTTGTCGGGTATAATGTGCAAACAGCAGTCGATACTCAAACCCATATGATCGTGGCCCATGAGGTGACGAATGTTGGCAACGACAGAGCGCAGCTTGCTCCAATGGCGAAAGCTGCAAAGACGATTTTGAAGGTCGATAAACTCCAGGCCATTGCAGACCGGGGCTACTTCAGCGGCGATGAATTGCTGGCCTGCCATGAGGCGGGGATCACGGCGACGGTTCCAAGACCGGATACGTCCGGCAATCGAAAGAAGGGTATGTTTGTG
>PIVW01000450.1 GCA_003353825.1 Chloroflexota bacterium | reverse complement strand
GTCGATGGCTGGCGCAACAAGATTTTCTGGGGCGATAACCTTCAGGTGATGAGCCATCTTTTGAAGGCGTTCAGAGGGAAGGTCGATTTGATCTATATCGACCCGCCGTTTGACTCGAAGGCTGATTATAAGAAGAAAGTTAAGTTGAGGTCTTATAATTTAAATAATGACCATTCGTCTTTTGAAGAGAAGCAATATGGAGACATCTGGAATAATGATGGCTACCTACAATTTATGTATGAAAGGATATCAGTTGCTCGTGAATTGATTTCTGCAAATGGCGTAATATACGTTCATTGCGATCAACATAAGTCACATTATTTGCGCGAAATATTAGATGAAATCTTTGGACAAGAACAATTTATAAATGAAATTATATGGAAGAGAGCAACTACGGTAAAGGGGAACGCGGGCCAGGGAAGTAAGTATTTTGGAAGTAATGTTGATACGATTTTTATGTATTCAAAATCAACTAAATACGTGTTTAATCCTCAGTACACTGATTATACAGAAGACTACATAAGAAACTTCTATAAATATACAGATGAAGATACAGGTAGGGTTTATCGCCTGATAAGTATGACAGCTCCTGGCGATGCGGGGAAAGGAAATCCCCGCTATGAAGTTATGGGCGTTACAAGATATTGGAGATATTCCAAGAAAAAAATGCAGAAATTAATTGATAGCGGCTTAGTTGTTCAGACAAAAGAAGGAAATGTGCCACAACGAAAACTCTACCTTGATGAAGGCAAAGGGGTGCCTGTTCAATCATTGTGGACTGACATTGATGGGCTTGGTGCGCAGACCACAGAACGTTTGTCGTACCCGACACAAAAACCAGAAGCTCTTCTGGAGCGAATTATTCAAACTTCTTCAAATGAAGTAGATATTGTTTTTGACTGCTTTATGGGTTCTGGGACCACCCAAGCCGTAGCAATGAAACTTGGTCGCCGCTTTATTGGTGCTGATATTAATCTAGGAGCTATCCAAACTACGACTAAGCGCTTGATTAATATAGCCGAAGAATTCAAACAAGGCGATCTGAGTGACGGTACCGCCAAATACACCGGCTTCGATGTCTACAACGTCAACAATTACGATATTTTCCGAAACCCGGTTGAGGCCAAAGACCTCCTCATCGATGCCCTCGAAATCCAAAAACTGGAAATGAACTCAATCTATGACGGGGAAAAAGACGGGCGCATGGTCAAGATCATGCCGGTTAACCGGATTGCCACCAAGGCCGATCTGAGTGAGCTGGTTTCAGGTTTTGACCAAAGGGCATTTGAAAAACGTCAGAACGACAATCCGAACCAGCCCGTTGAGAAGTTGTTGCTGGTGTGTATGGGCCATGAAGCCGATTTGAAGGCCGAGCTTGAGCTGGAAGCCAAGCCGTTCCGCATTGACGTGGAAGTGGTCGATATCCTGCGCGACAAGTCACAACTGGAATTCAAACGCGATGCAGAAGCCAAGCTGGCTATCAAGGATGGCTGGCTGGAGATTGCCAGCTTCTATCCTATGAACCTGTTGCAAAAGCTGTCTTTGCAGCGCGAGCAGGTGACGAACTGGCGCGAAATGGTCGAGAGCATCATGGTGGACTGGAACTATGACGGGGCCATATTGCAACCGAGTGAACTGGACGTGCCGGAAAAGAACGAACTGGTGTCCGGGCGTTATAAAATCCCCGAAGATGCCGGAACCATCCGGGTGAAGATTACCGACCTCCTTTCTGAATCGTGGGAGGGGAACATAGATGGCTAAAAAACAACAAGCGGCGCTGGGCGAATTTACGTTTTTCCAGTTTCTCTGGACGTTCTATGCGCAAAGCCGTGGCACCATCCGCCGGAGCTACCGCGACCTTTCCAAGAAATACCTCGACTTCAACGACCCGGACCATAATCCGAACACGTTCCTGCGCCAGCCCCAGTTCGAGGCACTGGAAATCTATGTCTTCCTGAAAGAGTTTCTGGATAACAAGCGGGTTGAAGGAATCTTCAAGGAATGGTTTGAACGCACCGGGAAATTTGCCCACCGAAAAGAAGGTGGAGTTTCCAACATGGCTGGCCAGATTGGATTGTTTGAGGGTATTACCAACGATCAATACAAAATTGTTTTTGCCGCCATGCGGAAAAACGCCCGTACCTACCCAAACTATATTTTCGCCCTGACCATGGGAACCGGCAAGACCATTCTGATGGCGACCTGTATCTTCTATGAGTTCATTCTGGCCAACAAATGGAAGAAGGACAAAAAATACTGCCACAACGCCCTTGTGTTCTCGCCCGATAAAACGGTTTTGCTGTCGCTGCGCGAGCTTAAAACCTTCGATCTGGCAAAAGTCGTTCCGCTTGAATATGTGAACTTTCTGACGTCGCACATTCGTTTTCACTTTCTTGAGGAAGCCGGAACAGCATTGAGCACTATGGACCAGTCCATGTTCAACGTGATCGTTTCCAACACTCAAAAAATCATCCTGAAACGTCAACACAAGGACAAAACACCAACTGACCAACTGTACGGTGCAACGCCTGACACCTTCAAAATGGAAGGGGTCTATGGCGATGCCGCCGACCTTTACGATTTTGACAAGCCTGAGGACGAGGCCGAATTGACCACCAACCAGCGGTTCGAAAAGCTGACTCGGCTCGGCCAACTTGGTATCTTTGTGGACGAGGCCCACCACGCCTTTGGCAAGGCGCTGGCCAAGGACATGGGGATCGGTGCCAAGGCAACGGATACCAGCCTGCGCACGACCATCGACAAGCTCGCCTCACGGCTTGAGCGGGCAGGCACGCACGTTGTTGCCTGTTATAACTATACAGGCACCCCATACGTGGCGCGCGATGTGCTGCCCGAGGTCGTCTATGCCTACAGCCTGCGCGATGCCATCAACAACAACTACTTGAAGCTGGTGTCGCTGCATGATTATGAGAACACCAAATCAGATGAATTCGTTCGTATCGCTATCGAAGATTTCCTGAACCAGACCGATGGTTTAAGGCCCGAAGGCATGTTGCCCAAGATGGCGTTCTTCGCCGCCACTATTGATGAAGTGCAAACCGAACTCAAGCCCGCCGTAGAACGTGTTCTGGCCGAAAAAGGCATTCCGGCTTCGCGCATACTGGTCAACGTCGGTGATGCCAAAATCACTACCAACGACGATATTCGCGAGTTTACCCGCCTTGATACCGAGCAGTCGGAAAAGCAGTTTATCTTGCTGGTCAACAAGGGCCGGGAAGGGTGGAATTGCCGATCCTTGTTCAGTGTCGGCCTGTTCAGAAAACCAAAATCAAGAATTTTCGTGCTTCAGGCAACCATGCGCTGTTTGCGCGCCATCGGTGATATCCAGCACAAGGGCCATGTCTATCTCTCCAAAGAAAACAAGCTCATCCTGGACGAGGAACTGGAACAGAACTTCAGGATCACGGCTCAGGAACTGGAAGATATGGGGGACGACAAGGAAGTCGTTCAGATCCACGTTAATGAGCCGCCAGTAAAGATCAAGCTCCAGCGGGTGCGCCGTTCCTTTGAGCTAAAGGAAAAAGAACTGGTCAGCGGGGCCGTGCTTGGTTTTAACCGGGCCGACAAGGCCGCATGGTCGGAACTTACCCAGAAATACCATTTGCTCGAAACGGTGCAGGAAGGCATGAACGACCCGGTTGCTCGCAGCCATGTGGTCTCGAAAACCCACGACTTGACCCACCTACGCGAAAAGCTAGAATATTCCGAGCTGATGATCGTCGCCGAAATCGCCCGCTACCTCAACCGTAGCCCGCTTGAAATCGAAACGATAGTCGCCTCGACCAAAGAGGGGATGGAAGGCGTTCTTTCCGCCGTCAACGAGTTCAACGAGCTGCTCCATGACGTAGTGATCCCCCGGCTGTTCGGCTTGCTCTATGACCTCGAAAGCCTTGAGGACACCGAGGAACACGAAGTCGATTTGATCAAGATTCCGAAGGACGGTTATTACCAGATGACCGCCGCCCGCGACAAGATCGTCAGAGACACCGACCCAGCAGCCCAGGGCCTGACCGACAAGAGCTTCCACCTGGACACCTACTGTTTCGATTCAAACCCGGAACGCACCCTGTTCTGGGACTTGCTCCAGGAAAACAAGGTCAAAAAAGTCTATTTCACCGGAATGCTCACCCACGGCCAGTCTGATTTCTTCATCCAGTACATCGACCCGGACTCCCGCACCGTCAGAAGCTATTACCCCGACTTCCTGTTCCAAAAAGAAGACGGCACCTACGTGATCGTAGAGGTAAAAGGCGACAACATGGTCAACGACCCGGTAGTACAAGCCAAAAAAGAATTCGCCCAACAAATCGCTGCGGCTTCAGGAATGGAATACCAAATGATCAAAGGCAGCGAGGCCGAGGAGCGGATGTATCGGATATTGTTGTGAGGGGGCAAGTGCGTCAGGGCCGATTCAAACGGGCGCAGGCTGATAACCTCGTTGCGCATACCGTCGTTGCGGTTTTTAAATTTGCAGGTCCTTTTTATGCCGATGACTCAAGCCGTATGATCTAACCGCACCACATTCCTATCCGCCTTCGCTGAATCCAGAAAGCCCGCCCAAGCCTCCATCATTGTGCGCCGCTTCTCGAACAGATCGCCGCGCCGATAGGCTGCTTCGACCTTGTTCTCGATGGCATGGGCCAGCGCCATTTCGGCCACGTCACGCGGGAAGCTCGACGCTTCACCGGACCAATCGCG
>PIVW01000042.1 GCA_003353825.1 Chloroflexota bacterium | reverse complement strand
GACGCGCCCCGTCCACGTAGGTGGACGTTCGGCTGCAAGCCCCCAGAGCCCGAATTCATTCGGCGAGTGTAGCGCACCCCGAAAGATTGGGAAGATACCTTTTCTGGTAGGAGCCACGCTAATTTCAAAAGAGCCGGTATGTTTTTTTTGGGTAATTTCAATCATTGTTCGTCAAACAGCGCCTCCACCAGTATGGCCCCAGTCAGATCAGCGCCGGTCAGATCAGCGCCTCGGAGATCGGCACCGGTTAGGTCGGCCTCTTTTAGGTCCGCTCCCCACAGATCTGCGCCACTCAGATCAGCGCCGGCCAAGTTCGCTTGCTGCAACATGGCGTTGCTCAAATTGGCGTTTCGCAGGCTGGCCCCCGCCAAATTTACGTCTACCAGATCAGTCCAACCCAGGTAAACCTGGGCGAGATCCCTGCCTTCACCGCCATGTTCGACCAGGTCCCAGGCGAGTTGCCAGCTTGGCGAGATCACCGTTGTGGCGTCGATGATGGCATGACGCAAATTGGCGTGACGTAGATCCACACCATGGAGAATAGCACCGGTCAGGTCGGCGCCTTGCAGATTGGCCAGATACAAACTCGCTTCGGTCAGATCGGTCTGGCGCAGACTCGCCCCGCTCAGGTCGGCCTGGCGTAAATCGGCTTCTATCAGCATCGCTTGGTCCAACCTGGCCCCGGCGAGGTCGGCCTGCCGCAAATAGGCATTGAACAGGTTGGCGTAAGTCAGATCGGCGTTGGCCAGGCTACGCGCTTTCTTGTTTTCGTTGACGATTTGCCATGTGAGCCGCCACTTGGGATCTATCCGCGTAGTCTCATCGATGATTGTCTGCTGGAGCCATGCACCCTGCAAAAGCGCTCCGCTCAGATCCGCTGCTGTTAGATCGGCCTGCCTCAGATCAGCTTGGCGCAAATCGGCCGATTGCAGTTGAGCGCCGGAGAGATTTGCGTTTTTGAGATCTGCAGCAGCCAACTGGCGTCCGACCTGGTTTTCATTTATGATCTCCCACACCAAACGCCATTTAGGGCTCAGAGTGGTGGTCTCGTCGAGCACGGCGCCGCGCAGGTTGACGCCGGACAGGTCCGTGCCCAGTAGATTGGTCTCACGCAGATCAGCCTCAAACAGATTCGCTCCAGCCAACCGGCTGCCACTGAGATCAGCCTGACGCAGATTTGCCTGACTTAGATCGGCGTTATGCAAATAGACGCCTCGCATATATGCCTCCTCTAGATTCGCTCTCTGCAGATCTGCTCTCTGCAGAATGGCAAAATAGAGGTTGGACTTGCTCAAGTCAAATTCCCTCAGATTGGCGCCAGTGAGATTGGCCTCGGTCAGATCGGCGCCGGCCAGATCTGACGGATCCAGTTGAAGCCTTTGCAGGTCGGCTTGCCGGCAGTTTGGCGGGCAGATGGCCAGGGCATCCCGCAGATAAAAGACGTATGCGAGGTAGACGACAAGCGCCAGCAGAGGAATGACCACAACGACGATGGTCCAAAACCTCGCTCTTTGTTCTGGCTCCATATTCAGTCGGTCACTCATGTTACTTTTGTCACCAGGTGACCGGCTTCGTCGCGCAGCCAGCCCATCAGGCCGGAACAGGACGCCGGGGTGCGAAAGAAAAGGGGTTTTATTAGACCAAAACGCATCGGGCGTGCTGTGCGACGTTGTGCGTGGGAGAGGACAGGCGCTGGCGGCTAGCTCTCCTCCGCAACCGGCATGTCATCGTAGAGATAGCATGCCACCTGATGCTCGGCCCCGTTGATCTGGTATTGAAATGGCTGCTTTTCCAGACAGCGCGGCATACCGTGAGGGCAGCGGGGATAAAAGCGGCAACCGCTATTCGCGTGGGCGCGCAACTCTTCCTCACTGGGTAAAACAAGATCGGTATCCCAGCGCTGCTTGGGATCAGGAACGGGGATAGAGCCGATCAACTCCTGCACATAGGGGTGCCTGGGATCCTCGATAACTCTGGCAGTGTCGCCTCTCTCGGTGATCGAACCCTGATACAGAATGTAGATCTCGTCGCCGATCTGGTAGGCGGTACTGAGGTCGTGGGTGATGTACAGGAAGGAGATGTTCTTCTCATCCCGTAACCGCAACATGATATCCAGGATCATGGCGCGCAGAGATGCGTCCACCATGGAAACGGGCTCATCGGCCACGATGAGGCTGGGCTGCAACATGTACGCTCGGGCCACCATCATGCGTTGGCGTTGGCCGCCACTGAGCTGGTGAGGGTACTTTTCTAACACCTCTTCGCCGCGCATGCCAACCACATTCAAGGCATCCTCGATCAGGTCACTGGCTTCTTTTTGGTTGCGGGCCAGCTTGAAGTTTTTGATCACCAGGTCGAAGATGTGCTTCACTCGGTAGAAGGGGTTGTAAACCGCGTAGGGATCCTGAAAAACAGCCTGCACTTCACGGCGGTAGGCCATTTGTTGCGACTTGTTCATGCCGGCGATGTCCCGACCTTTGTAGAGTATCTGCCCCGAGGTCAGGGAGATGAAACCCAGGACGAGATTTGCCAGGGTGGTTTTGCCGCTACCGCTCTCGCCGGCGATGGTGGTGATGGAGGCAGGCCTTTCGGCAATGCTCAAATTGAAGTCCTGCAGAGCCACAGTCTGAGGGCTGGATTGAAGAAAACCTCCGCCGTAGATCTTTGTCGCTTTACGAATTTCCAGAAGAGGCTGGGACATTGGTTGAACTCCGGTCAGAGATATCGACTATCAAACCACCCTGATCATCGTAAAGATGACAGGCGATTTCGTGTCTCGGTTTTACCTCACGCAGTGGGGGCACTTCTTCGCAACACTGATCCATCACATAGGGGCAGCGAAATTGGAAAATGCAGCCTGGGGGTGGCGTACGCAGATCATGGGTCAAACCCTCTGTCACCTTAAGGGGTTTCCGCTCTTTGATGGAGGGAATGGATTCGATCAGTAGTTGTGTGTAGGGATGCAGCGGCTCGCTGAATATCGTCTCAACTGGGGATATCTCCATCATGTTGCCCGCGTACATGACCGCCACGCGATCGACCAATTGCGCCACCAGTCCCATGTCGTGGCCAATCAGGATCATGGAAACCCCCATCTGTTCCTTGACTTCCATCATGGTCTGGGCAACCACCCGTTGTACTACCACATCCAGGGCGCTAGTGAATTCATCGGCAATAACCAGGGTGGGATGTAAGGCGATGGCCATGGCGATGCAGACGCGCTGCTTCATGCCGCCGCTCAACTCGTGCGGGTACATGTTATAGATCCGACCGGGCAGTCCCACCATGTTCAATAATTCCAGAATTCGGTCTTTTAATGCCTGCTTGTTTTGTCTGCCCTCGTGCGTGATAATGACGTCGCCGATCTGGTCCTTGACGCGCATGATGGGATTCAGAGAGTTCATGGCGCCCTGGGGGATCAGTGAAATCTGTTTCCAGCGCACCTGGCGCAAATCCTGCTCGTCCAACGGCACCAGGTCTATGCCTTTGAGCAGCACTTCACCCTCCACGATGCGTCCCGGCGGTTGTACCAGGCGCAGGATGCCCATGGCCGTAGTCGTCTTGCCGCAGCCTGATTCTCCTACCAGGGCGATAGTTTCGCCTTCATAGATCTTGAAGTCGATTCCGTTGACGGCGATGACGTCGCCCGTGGGCGTGGCGTAATGGACCCTCAGGTTTTTGACGTCGAGAACGACAGTTGGGCTATCCGTGTCGGCTAACGTCCACTCCAGCGTCATTTGGATTGCACTCCTCTCAAGCGGGGGTTGGCGATTTCATCCAGGCCGATAGTCATGAGGAAGAGGCCGGAGAAAATGACGATGAGGGCCACGATAGGCACACCCCACCACCACCACATGCCGCGCAGGATGGCGGCGGCGCGGATGGCGTAGAAAATGGTGATGCCGAGCGTGGGCAGTCGAGTCGGACCCAGGCCCAGCACTTCCAGACCAGTTGCCGCCAGAATCGCTCCTGACACATTACCGGTGAAACTTGCAGCCAAATAGGGTAACAAATTGGGCATCATCTCAAAAAACATGATGGAGAAAACACCAACGCCCGACAATGTTGCCATCTGCACGTAGCCTCGTTCGCGCATGGATAGCACCTGAGATCGGATTAATCGTGTAGGCTGCGGCCAGGCGAACAGGGCCAGGAGCAATGCCATATATACGATGTTGTTTAGCGCTACAAAGGCCGAAATAACGATGAGTACAGCCAGAGCCGGGATGGTGACGAAGGCGTCGGCGATGGTGCGGATCACGGTATCGACCCAGCCACCCACAAAACCGGCGGTAAAACCCAGCACGATACCCACGAACATGCCAATACCTGCGGCGATCAGACCGATCATCAACGATCGAGGGGCGCCTACCAGCAACACAGCTAACATATCACGACCACTACTCTCAGTGCCGAGGGGGTGATCCCAAGAAGGAGTGCCAAATCGGCTGTTACGTAACGATTTCTCTTTACTATCGGACTCTTTCTGAGCAAACGGATTCGTACCCGTGATGGCGCCTTCAGCTTTCTCTTCGACTTCCTCAGTATTCGCGATCGCCTCTTCTTCGTCGACGCGGTAACCAGGCGCCCACGGCGGTGGAAGATTGAGGGGTGAACTGGCTACGCGGGCCAAGGTAGTATCCCAAACGACGGCTCCCCATATGGCCATAGAAAAGATGAAAAACACCATGCCCAGACCAATGAGGAATTTGGAATTTAACCATGGTGAATCCCATCGTTTCATACCCCTGGCTTTTGACTTAGCTTCGGTGTCGGCGGTGGCAACAGTCATGGAAAGCTACCCTTTGTGATAGGTGATGCGTGGGTCTACCATCGGTAATAATAAGTCAAGAATCAATACGGCTGTCGCCGTACCCAAGATCAGGATAAAGACGATGCCCTGAATTAAGCTGTAGTCGTTGTTGACGATGCCCAGATAAAGCAAGTAACCGACGCCGGGGTAGGCAAATATGTACTCAACCAGGGTCGAACCTCCAGCAATGAGGCCCAGACTGATCGCAAGGGCGGTGATCTGAGGCAAAATCGAGTTACGCATGCCATAGCGCCAGAAGACGCGGCTGGGTTTCAGTCCCTTTGCCTCAGCTAGGATCATATAGTCCTCACCGTCGTTGGTGATCATCATACCCCGCATGCCCAAAGCCCAAAAGCCCATGGAGGTTAGTACGATGGCCATGGCAGGCAGCGTACCATGGTAGATCACGCTCTTAATGAAGGGCCAATTTAGTCCAATCTCGAGGCCTCTCCCATAACCCCCCGAAGGCGGGAACCAACCCAGGCCAAATGCAAAAATATAGATCAGCAAAATGCCAAACATGAAAAAGGGAATAGATGTAAAGGTCAGAGTTACGGGCAACAAGGTACGTACAGTGCCCGGCGTACGGCGCCAGGCCATGAGGGCGCCGATGATGTTGCCAAGCACAAAAGATATCAAAGTCGCAATGATGAGCAACCCGAGGGTCCAGGGTAGGGCATCAGCAACCATATCATTGACGTGGCTGGGAAAGGATGCCAGGGAGAAGCCCAGGTCAAAGGATGCCAGGTTACGCAAGTAGTTGAAATACTGAACGATCAGGGGCTCATCCAGGCCAAAGCGGACTCGCCATGCCTCGATCATCTCGGTTGATCCCTCTACGAAACCGGCCTGAGCGCTCAGGCGGCTAACCATGGCCGAAACTGGATCACCCGGCGCCAGACGGGGCACAAAAAAGATGATGGTGGCGCCCAACCAGATGGTAATGAACCACATGCCAAGGCGTCTCACGAGATAGGGTAATGTTAGGCCGCCCATGGGCTCGTCCTCTTGTGATTCGGTGATCCGTGATCAGTCATCGGTTATCAGTAAACAGAGATCGGTGGTCGATCGGTACGTATGGGGCGAGCATGCGCCATAGATGGAATGAAACCCATTTCCGTTGACTGGATACTGATCACCGATAATTGCACGGAGATGGCATCATGGGCGCGGCGCACAATATACGCCTGCGCCCTTGAAACCTAGTATTTAATCTTGGTCACGTCCCACCACGTTTACTGGGCGCCCGTGGGCTCCAGGTTGTGGATGATTACGTGGGTCTGTTGCCACCAGGTAGGCGGATGGATGTAGTCATTCTCGAAGCTAGGCCATCCTTTCCAGTAGGTGGTGTCGAAGGGGATGATCTTCTTGGCCTGGGTGATGGGGATGATCGGCAGCTCCTCAAAGAAAAGCCTGGATGCCTCAATGAACAACCCCTCAATCTGGGGATCGCCCAACGGCAGAAGGCCCATCTCGTCGACAATGGCGCCGTAAGCCTCGGCCTTCTCACCTGTCCAGCGCGCCTCATTTCGTTCCGCGCGTTCACCCACGGGCTTCGTCCATTTGATGGCGATCTGATCGCTGGATGCCCAGGGCTCGTTGACCGATGCACACATCTCCCAGTTCATCTGGACCTCAAAGTTGCCCATTTCCCGGTTGTCGTTCCAGACGCCTCCGGCCTCGTTGCGTTGGACGGCGTTGATGCCAACGGCCTGGAACTGCTCGACCAGCACCTGGGCAATGCGCTGCTTCTCGATGAAGGCCTCGTGGGTGGAGATATCCATGCCCAACTCTTCGCCATCCTTCTCGTAGTAGCCGCTGCTCTCGTTCATGACGTAGCCCTTGGACTCGATGATCTCTTTGGCCTTGTCTGGGTTATGGTCCCAAAGCTGGTCCAGGTCCCAGGCGCCGGCCTCGATGGCGGCGTCTACCATAGCATCCAGGGGTGGATAGGCGGGGAAGAAGTGCCGGGACTTGAGCGTGGTACCCTCGTAGGCGATCTCCACGATCTGGTCGCGGTCGATGGCGTAGTTGATCGCCCATCGCATCTCTGGATCACCCCAGGGCTCGATAGTGTGGTTGAAGTAGAAGGTGCGGGAACAGGGATCGGGCACCCATGCCATAGGCATCTCGTCGAACCAGGTGATGACGTTGGGGTTGGCCTCCTGCAGCGCCAGCAGCGCGCCCAGGGTGATGTCCATCAAACTATCCAATTCGCCCTCGGCCATCAGAGCGGCGCGGGTTTCCTCGGGGCCAGCCCAGGTCCAGACGACGGTCTCGGGTGCGGGCAGTTCTTTCCAGCCGGTTTCGGCGCCCCACCAGTTGTCGTCGCGCTCGTAGACAAATTCGGTCGGACCCACGGCGCCCAGCGTGTAGGGCCCTGTACCGACAGGCCAACCCTTCTCCGGGGCGTAGAATTTGAAGGTCAGGGGATCGACATCCTTCCAGATGTGTTCAGGCACGATGTTGGGGCCGCCCCAGATACGCACCGAGAAGTTGTCCAACTGGAAGCGGGGGTTGGCTCTAGTCAAGTTGAACTGCACGGTCAGATCATCGACCTTCTCGACGCTGTCCACCCAGTCCGCCATGGCGGCTGCTCGCTGTAGTTCAACGTTCTCTATCATCATGTTGATGGTGAAGACGACGTCATCGGCATTGAAGTCCTCACCGTCGCTCCATTTGACGCCTTCGCGGATCTTCAGCGTCCACACGTCAAAGGTGTCGTTGGAGGTGAATTCGGTGCCCAGCCAGGGCTCGATCTCGCCGGTCTGGTAGTTGAGGATGAACAAGGGCTCCAGAATCGTCTGGTGGTAGCCCTGATCAAGGCGAGCGCCGGGAACAAAGGCGTTCCACAGTTCAGGATCGGCTGCACGACCACCGTCGATGTCCATGATCAGGGTCTTGGCGCGCTCACTCACCTCAGGAGCGGCTTCCTCTTCGACGGGTGCAGCCTCTTCAGCGGGTGCGGCTGGTGCGGGTGCGGCCGGTGCTGCACAAGCAGTGACCACCAGTGACAATATCATCAACGCCGCAAGAAATAAGAATACTCGGGATTTCCGGGTTTGCATGTTCATCCACTCCTTCGTAGGTACTGTCGGATACTTGACGACATCTTTGTTGATTTTTTCTCAACGATCGTAAGGTTACACAAACTACTACCGGATTTCACGCCTGGTTCATCACCTCCTTTTTTGCGGATTAACGGAGGCTCACATAATGAATGCGGCCTTGATCGCAGTACACCCCAGAGGAAATGAACACATCCTGACCCTTGGGCCCCAAACGGAACTATGATAATGTACTCGTGATTCCGTACGCGGCCATGGCTCTTGAAAGTAGTCCACCAAAAGGCTTGGGATGAACGAGATGTACAGTTTTATTATCGGCAAAGAAGATATAGCACAAAACCCATCAGAGTACAACTTATGTGTGCCCCGGCGCCCCGCTCCTTCCTAAGCTTTGATAGACATCACCAGAACGCGTATCGAAAGCCTTGCGCCGTGATGGAACCCCTGACCGAGTGTCGCTGGAGTTGGGCATTCGGGTTGAGATACCCGGAGCGATTGCATTGGTAGCGCCTAGGGTCGTGATCAACAACACTCTCTCACCTCTCACCCGTACATCCTCCCCCGCTCCTTCAACATGCTAAACCGTCCCGACCCATCCTCTCCCTCCGGCCAGTCGAGTTTGTCATACACCTCTGCCAGTGGAAGAGCACAGCCTACGGTCGCAATCTCGACCACTGTATCTAAGCCCCGATATTCGCGCAACAACCAACTATCATCTGCCTGACGCATAAAATGTTCGATGACGGGGTGCGTCTGCGATACCAGCAGGTAATCCGATAGGGATGGCAACCGCCGGTACTGCCCAAATTTATCACCCCGATCATAAGATTCAGTTGATTTCGACAGCACTTCGATAATGACGTTTGGGTTGAGAAGTGTATCCTCATGTCGATCTTCGAATTCGGCATTACCACAGATTACGACGATGTCAGGATACGTGTACAGACCCGTTGGTGATATTTGGACTCGCAAATCGCTGCCGTGGGCCATACAAGGTTTTCCTTTGAATTGCCCGACGAGTAAATACAGCAGGTTCGCAACAATGGCTGTATGCCGGGGGGTAGCGCCTGCCAATGCATAAATGTTGCCTTGAAAAAACTCACTCTTCGTCTCGGCCTCGCGCTCCAACGACAAGTACTCTTGCGGGGAAAGATAAGGTTTTCTAAGCGCTGCACTCATGAATTACCTCAGGCAGCAGTCCATGGGGAGAGTTACTGACTGCTATAGCCGACTCATCGTATCATGAACCGATGTTTGACGCCACTCAAATATATCGAAAATGGCAATCGTGTCGGCTTGATGCCACAGTCAACGTTGCTGACATTCCTTGACCTGATGCAGCAAGGTTGCAAGATGTACTACCGCTAGTGCCAGGCTATTTCTGTAAGTACTTCTTCACATTCTTTACATGTTCCTTGTATGTTTCGCTAAACACATGCAAGCCGCTGCCATCGCCGATAGCTACGAAGTAGAGGTAGTCATGCCGGTCGGGATCTAGCACGGCCTGGATGCTAAGCAAGCCCGGGGCAGCTATAGGGCCAGGAGGCAGACCGGGGTTGAGATAGGTGTTGTAGGGGCTGTCGACCGAGCCATACTCTTCAAGGTACACGGGTGTCTTCCACCACTGCCTGGCGCCTGGTTGATAACCCATGGCGTATTGCACGGTCGGGTCTGCATCCAACTTCATGTCCTGCGACAGGCGATTGAGATAAACGGCGGCAATTCGGGGGCGTTCTTCATCGACCACTGCCTCACGCTCGACGATGCTGGCAACTGTGAGTACCTCATGCAAGTTCAGGTCAGTGAGGCCCTGGTTGACTGCCACTTTGTACTGGGGCAGGACGCGCTCGGCAAAGGTCTGTAATTGCCGTTCGACCAGATCATGTGCAGAAGCCCCTTGCCGGTGCAATTTGTATGAGTCGGGGAAAAGATAACCTTCAAGCGAAGACCCGACAGGGCGTTCGTCCAGGAAAGTGTAGATATTGCTATCAAAGGCTTGTCCGGTCATCGCCAAATGCAAATATGACTCGCCATCTAATAATCCTGTACGATTCAGTTCGGAAGCGGTTTGCTCCAATCGCCAGCCTTCTGGTGCTCTGACCACGAAGCTCGGGGCCATGGAATGCTGCAACGTCTCGGCGATCTCTATGGGAGTCATCGCCGCCGAGAGCGTATGGGTGCCTGCATCCAAGCCCTGGGCTAAGCCATTGGCCCGCACATAAGCCTCGAACAAACGTGCATCAGCGACCAGGCCCTCAGCTTCGAGATTTTCGGCAATCATTCGCGCCGGCGTTCCCGGCGCCACCACGAATTCGACGGCTTGACCCGTGCTGTCGGCCGGCTCCGTTAATTTTGCACGATTCGCTTCCAGGTAGGTCGCCAGGGCTGTGTCTGCATTGCATGAGGCGCCTAGCATGATGATGAGGCCAAGCGTCAACCAATATGCAATATGCTTGAGGTAGAACATTGGAATCGCTAGCTTCAGACGCAATGAGGCGGGTTATTGGTGGAATGGTTTGAGACGTGCCAATCCTGACCCTATTATGTGCGATTCGACCGCTAACGTCCAATCATGATGAAACCGAGTGCACGCCTTCAAGCTGGTCTGTTTGGCAATCTGTCGCAGCCGAAATATTGAAGCACACGCCAAGTATCGGCATCTCTAGACTTTGCTAAAGACTTTGTGCTATAGTTTGGTTTAGAGGTGACAGGCCACTATGAGTGCAAAAAGAGTTAAACAATCCACAGTTCTGCCGACTGCAACAATTGAGGTATCGCCCCCTCTGCAGAACGGAGATAAGCTCACACGTGCGGAATTCGAACGCCGTTACCATGCCCATTTTGAACTCAAAAAGGCCGAACTTATCGAAGGAGTTGTCTACGTGCCCTCACCAATTCACTATCAACGTCATAGCCAACCGCATGCAGATCTGATGACCTGGCTCGGCGTTTACAGAGCAGCTACACCGAATTTAGCAACAGGTGATAATGCTAGTGTGCGCTTGGATTTCGAAAACGAATTACAGCCTGATGCTCTTCTACGAATTACAGCCAAGGCTGGTGGCAAGTCAAGTGTTTCCGAGGATGACTGTCTTGAAGGCCCACCGGAACTTGTGGTAGAGATTGCCGCCAGCAGCGCTGCTTATGACATGCATGTCAAAAAACGTGTCTACGCACGTAGCGGTGTGAGGGAATACCTGGTCGCGCAGATGTATGAAGGGCGAATTGATTGGTTTGTCTTGGACGAAGGTGTTTTTCTGCCGATTGAACTGGACGAACAGGGCTTATTGCGCAGCCAGGTCTTTCCCGGTCTATGGCTGAATGTCCAGGCGTTTTGGGAAGGTGACCTGGCGGCGATGCTGGACGTGCTCAAGGTGGGCATCGATTCCCCAGAACATCAGATATTTATCGAGTATTTAGAAGGGTAGCGAAATTGATAGGAGTCTTGCACTTGTGGGCTGCCAGTCCTATGTTTAGACAAGTGCGGGGGCTCCACTCCAGAGAAGGCTGCCAGACCCCTTCTCTAACTGCGTAAGCCTTGGCGCAGCTTGGTATCAAGCGCGTGCCAAAGGCCAAAAGGAGACGTAAACCTTGAAGTACAACTTTGACGAAATCATCGACAGACATGACACTCATTCCGTCAAGTGGGAGGCAGGCGAATTACTGAAGAAGTTTGGGAGAGCAGAACGGTTCGACGAAGACACGATTCCCATGTTCCTGGCCGATATGGACTTTGCCTGCCCCGAACCGATGTTGCAAGCGCTCCATGCCCGGGTTGATAAAAAGACATTCGGGTATAGCGCGTTTTTAACCTCGCCGCACTACATCGAAGCCACACAGGGTTGGTTCAAACGCCGGCATGAGTGGCGGATAGCCGCAGACTCGATTGTCTACGCACCCGGCACAGTAGAAGCCGTCAACGTTTTGATCAATACATTTTCTGGTGAAGGGCAAGGGGTGATCGTTCAACGACCCGTCTACAGCCCTTTTTTGTCTTCCATCAAGAGCAGAAAACGAGAGGTCGTCAGCAATACCTTGCTGAATAACAGCGGCTACTACACCATCGATTTCGATGATCTCGAACAGAAGGCCAGTGATCCAAACAACACCCTATTTCTGCTCTGTAGCCCCCACAATCCGGTGGGACGAGTATGGACGCCCGAGGAACTGGTCAAAATGGCCGAGATCTGCCTCGCCTATGATGTCGTGCTCGTATCTGATGAAATCCATGGTGATCTGATCCGCCGGGGCCAAACCCATTTCCCCATCTGTGCACTGGTCGATGACGACCGTCTGATCTCGTGCACCGCCATCAACAAGACCTTTAACACGGCAGGTCTGCATTGTTCCAACATCATTATCAACAATGTTTCGATGCGCCAACAATTCAGTGCCAACATGGGCATGAAATCGCCCACCCCCTTTGCCATCACCGCACTCATTGCTGTCTATAATCATGGCGAAGAGTGGCTGGAACAGGTTAATGACTATATCGATGATAATCTACGTTATTTAGACCTGTTTCTTAAAGAAAAAATGCCGCAGGTTCGATACCGGATACCGGAAGGCACCTATCTGGGCTGGTTGGACTTCCGTGGTTACGGTCTGAGCTCAGCGGATGTCCATGACCGGGTCTACAACCAGGCAAATGTCGTTCTGCAGGATGGCGAGGCTTTCGGGCCGGAAGGGGCAGGATTCCAACGAATTTGTGTGCCGTGCCCCCGTAGCATTCTGCAAGAGGCGATGGAGCGGATATATGTGGCTTTTGAGGATGTTTGAGTTTGACTGATTCGCGTTCAATGCAACAGGTTCAGAAGGCAATCTCAATAATACCACTCGCCATATTCAGTGTTGCAGCATCCGCAACCTCCTCTTGAAGATAAATGGACATCAGAGAGCTGAGATAACCTGATGCTGCTCGATATCGCAAGGTTGCGGTTACCGTCAAGGGCGAAACAGCGTCATCTGGAACCGTGTAAGGTAATGATTCCACGACTGATTCACCCGCGGGTATGTGATGGTCAACGTCCACCGCGGCAGCTTCCCACAGACGAGTGGTGGGCTCTCCCTCAGCATCCAACCACCTCGTCCCGTAGAACACACTGCCGGCCACCGGATCTCCATACTCATCGATTCCACCTGTGGAAAAGATAACCTGTCCATCAGCATCAACAACAGAGAGAGCCAGCCACATGGTGCGTAACTCGGTGGCACCTGTGGGCAGGTGGTGGCCCGCATCCAAGTTGCTTACACGAACCTGCATGAGCAGTTCCTCCCCGACCTGGACAGACTCTAGAGATAAGATCTCAACACTTGCTACTTCCAGAAGATCATTGGTGTGTACTTGACCGTGCCTACCCTCTGCAAAATGACAGTCCTGGCAAGTCTTTCTCATATTCAGGCATACCGTATACCGAAGAATATATGCTCGGGTACTTACACAGTTTGTGGTCGACCTGATGCAAAGGTGTTACCGCTGGCGAGCTTGGTGGAGTTCGTACAAGTCGGTGATGCTGTCTACCTAGCTTAGTATGCTCACAACGTACAAATAAAATTGTCCACAATCCCGCTATATTCGGCGAATTAACTATTGACAATTGGCGAAAAAGCCACTACTATTAAATCAATATACTTTAACGTTAAAGTATATTGATAAACCGATTGATCCCTATCTCCTACCATCTGCTCCTCTCGTATACCTGCAAGGCGAAGAGGGGCGTATCTCAGCCGGGCATCGTGTTCCATGCAAAATCACGAATTGCCAACCGCAGAGATCGCCGAACTCCTGGACCGTGACACGGAAAAGGTGGAGACTATGATCCAGGCCTGGGTAAGTGATCGCGAACAGCGCCAGCGTTCACTCGTTCCTGATCTGAGATTGTTAGCCAATCTCTCTGGACTATCCACCGCTTCCGTTTCCAATTACCTGCGTAATAAACAGGGTAGTGTTTCTCGCCAAAATGCACAGCGCCTGGCCAGCCTGATCGATCTGGTTGGGTATGTACCCAGCAGCGCTGCCCAAAGTCTGCGAGGGCGGGAAACCAACGCAATCGGTGTCGGGGTGCCTTTAACCAGTGTGAGTCCGGAGTTCTACTTACAGATTCTGAGTGGGATAAAACAGGAAGCAGATCTGCTAGGCTATCAACCTTTCATATTCGATGTAACGACCGAAGCTGCCCGAGAAGAGTTTTTTGGCGATATGCCCTTTCTCGGTATTGTGGATGGCTTGATTGCAGTGGGCTTATACATCGAGGAATCTCGCTTGCGCATTCTCAATCGCCACAACATCCCGGTCGTGGCCGTTAATAATCGCCTGCTTCACCCACCTGTGATCGCCAATGTCTTGCCTACCGACGAATACGCTTTAAGGCAACTGATTGATCAGCATTTGATCAAACATCATGGTTATCGGTGCCTGGCGCTGGTAACGTTGGGGACCTCCAATCTCTTAAAAATGGGCGAATCCGATCTTAACGATTGGAGTAGGATCGGCAGGATCAATGCTTATAAACAGGCGTTAAGCGCCAACGAAATTGATTTTGATCCCGGACTGGTATTTGAAGTCAATGAGCATTCATATTCGGAAGGATATCGTGTATTCGAAAGTATTTCCGAACTCTGTTGCACCGACGCCGGCGAGGATCAGATTGAAGCTGTTGTCTGTACATCGGATGCTCTGGCCGCCGGTATTCTCACTGCCGCTCGTCGCCAAAATCTAACCATTCCCGTTACTGGCTTTGATAACTTACCACTTGCCGAGCTACTCGATATCACCACAGTTGATCAGCGAGCGTCCGAGATCGGGCGTGTCGCCTTCAGGCAAATATGCAACGCCCTCTCATACCACCGGCGTAAAGGACACTTTCCCGTCCTGGAAGAGCAGGAACTGGCCATGCATGCAGTGATTCGCAGCTCGTGTGGCTGCTTACACCAGACCACGGCGACATGACGCCTGGCTTCTCCACTACGTTCAACTGATTCTCAATCGTGAACCAACCCCCGCCCTCTGATTCAAGATTCGCCGTTTACCTTATACCACCGTACCCCGTGGCCAGGGTGGTCGCCGAGGTGCATACAGTCCTACGTAAACAATTTGGCTTCATTGCCGCCGACCAGTTTCAGGTGCATGCTACCCTCAAAGGTTTTTTCAAGCGAATAGATGGCCCTTTGACACCGATGGTAGAGCACCTGGATAACGTTTTTGCAACAACACAACCCTTTACCGTCCACGTCTGCGGCTATCATATCGACGAGGGCGGCATTGGTCTGGATGTGTCACGTCGCCATGGCCAGAAGAACGCTGATTTGTTTGACATTCGAGAACGTATCGTACAAGCTGTGCTCCCCAACATCGCCTCTGACTGTGATTTCGTCGAAAAAGATCTGGCGCCCCCATTCAAGGCACATATCACCCTGGCCTTCAGGGATATCTCTGCGGCGATGCACGCCGATGTCTTGGACTATTTAGCAGAAGTTGCTTTGCCAACCCAGCCCTTTTTAGCAACAAGATTCCATCTCTTGGAGTTTTTTAGCCGGGAATGGTCTGCCGACTGGGAACAAACCCTGACCTGGCGCATTCACAAGACGTGGCGTCTGTCGGCGGCCTGATCGAACCATGGCCGGCGATGGCAACAAAGCCGATTTTACACAACGTAGACTACGTGCTTGGAGGTTAGAACATTGTCACGAGTAGGAAGAAATTTATTGTTAGCTGATCCACAAGGATCGATGAAGTCCAATTTATCATAGGTAGCCAGCGCAGTGCTGTCAGCAACCAAGGCGTTCTGGCAATCACTTAGCTTCAAATTCGCCCCTATCTCTTACCCTTTTCAGGAGGACAACATGAAACGCTTAGTTCCAGTCTTATTATTCGTGATGATCGGCGTGCTTATCGCCGGTTGTGGCGCCCCGGTCACCATCGACGCGCCGGTCGAGGTCACCGTCGAGGTGCCGGTCGAGGTCACCGTCGAGGTCGAGAAAGAGGTGCCGGTCGAAGTCATCGTCGAGGTCGAGAAAGAAGTCCCGGTCGAAGTCATTGTCGAGAAAATCGTCGAAGTCCCTATCGAATCCAAGACCCTTGTCTTCACCTCACGCCTGTTCAGCCCGCCCCGCGAGCAGGAGTTCTTCATCAACGAGATCATCAAGCCCTTCGAAGAAGAACATGGCGTCACCGTCAACTTCCAGATTTTGGATGATACGAACATGTTAGACCGGGCAATGGTCCAGCAGGAGACCAACCACGTTACCACCGATATCGTTGTCATCCACAACAGCCGTATGCCTGAATGGATCGAACCCGAATTGGTGGAAGATCTAACTGATCTCGTTGCCAGTTGGGAAGACCGCACCTTTATGGAGACCTTCAATCAGGATACCACCAAGGACGGCCGTCAGTACTTCCTGCCGGTCGGCGCAGATGTCTATCTTTTGCTGGCGAACAACCAAGCATTACCTTACCTGCCAGAAGGGGCTGACGTCGACGCCATGACCTGGGAACAGTATGCCGACTGGGCCATTGCCATCGCCGAAGGTGAAGGCGAGGGCAAGGTTTGCATCACAGGCATCCCCTCCAAGTCCTGGATCTACCAGTACGGCGGCGAGGCACTTTCCTACGGCGCCGGTTTCCCCGACGCCAATTCAGAAGCAGCAATGGCGGCCTGGGATGTCTGGGATGACATCGGCGTGGCCGGCGGCTTCATCCCCGGCGTGTTGAATGTAGAAAACTGTGTCGATCCCATGATGCGTGAAGAGTCGTGGCTGACGGTCTTCCACAATGCCCGTGCAGGCCAGGTATATGCCTCGAATGAGACTCAATACACCTTGGGCCCGGCGCCCGCAGGCCCGGCCGGCATCGGTACCATTGCCGGCGTGAGCGGTTATGCAATAACTAAAGGATCTTCCAACTACGACCTCGCAGTTTCCTTCCTCGAGTACCTGACCCGTCCCGACGTCCAGGTTGAACTGGCAAAAGGTACCGGTGGCTTCATCCCACCAGTTCAGGAAGCGATCGACTTCTTGGGCGAAGACCCCACCGATGAAGTGATCAAGAAAGCGATCCTCGTGCTGGAAAATGGTATTGCCTCTGGCGTACCGGCCGGCAACTACCAGGATTGGGGCGCTGTCAAGGCGTGTCTGGATGATCTCTTCGAAGATACGCTCCTAGTAGGCGAGGAAGTATCACAAGAGCGAGCCGACGCGGCACAGGCGTGCATCGACGGTCTGCTCAAGTAACAATCTGTGTTATAAGTCGGTTCCCCCGGGGGCCATTCATGGTCCTCGGGGAAATGTATATCGCTTTGTAACACAGATGCATTTTCGATAGGTAGGGGCGCACCCTTGCGGTCGCCCAACGGGCGATCACCCAATGGGCGGGCGCTAGGCCACGTCCCTACCTGTCGAACCATTCATGCAACGGCTGAGGTTCCCTTATGGTCAATACAAGAACCTTGCGACATTATCGTAGATCGGCAGCGCCCTATCTGCTGATCTTACCGGTTATCCTTTATTACGCAATCTTCTGGCTGCGCCCTGTTTTCGAGCTGGTGACCGGCAGTTTCAGCAGTGAAGAGGGCAATTTCACTTTAGAGAATTTCGGATTGGTGGTCTCCGATCCTCTGTTCTGGCCGGCTGTATTCAATACGACGGTCATTGTCGTTCTCTCGGTGACGCTCGAATTTGTTCTCGCCCTCTCTCTTGCATTTCTCATCAATGCTAAGTTTCCCGGTGCCAGCGCCTTTCTGTTCGTTGCCATGATCCCAATGGCCTTGCCCGCAGTAGCGATTGGGGCCATGTGGCAGACCGGGCTCACCGCCCATGGTTGGGTGAATTCGTTGCTCTTTTATCTGGGATTTTTGGAGGAAGGTGAGAAGATCTACTGGCTGACTACCTCGACCGCCAAGAATCTCATACTGATCATTCTCGTAGATGCCTGGACGGTCATACCCTCGGTGATGATCATCCTTTTAGCCGGGTTGCAGAATCTATCTGAAGATGTAAAAGAAGCGGGGTATGTATTTGGAGGGGGCTGGGTTCATGTCATGCGTAAAATCACGCTACCATTGCTGCGGCCAACCATTACAACCGCTGTGATTCTGCGCCTGATCTCGGCCATTCAGATCTGGCTCATCATCGTCGTATTGTTTGGATTCAGTCGCCTGCCGGTGCTTGTGGAGCGCGTTGTCTATTACTCGGAAGAGGTGGATAATCTCTATGTCGCCTATCGAATGGCGGCGGCTTATACGATCATCGTCACTCTGGTGGTGTCTGCAGCGGCCGTGGTGTTCCTTCAGGTGTCAGGCGCCTTCAAACGCAATCCGGAGGACATCAAATGAGCGAGAAACGTGGCATCAATGTCAAGCATGCGGCGAGGATGACGACTTTGTACATTGTAGTGGCCGGCGTTCTGTTGATCATCCTGACCCCGATCTTCTTTCTTGTTTCTCTTTCCTTTCTCTCGACTCGCGAAGCGTATCAATTCCCTTTGCCGTTGTTGCCCGATTTTACGACTGAATTCAAACTCGAGCGGGGTGAGCGAGGCTACCTGCTCAGTGTTTACGATGATCAATCAGGGGAGTACGAGACCGTACTTGATACGGCCGATGTGGACAAGATTTCGGTTTACATGAGGTCGTTTTTAAATACACTGATGTCGCCGGAAGATATCGCAGAGAGGATAGATGAGTTTGAATACAAAGAGGAGGTGGGAGATTTAGAAGTAGGAGAAGCGATCTATTTCACCCACCGCAGAGATATTTTCCAGAATTACAAGGTGTTCTTCAGGGTGACACGTGATGCCGTTCCTGCTCTGCTCAGGAGCCTTCAGATCGCCTTATTTACGATCATTATTTCGCTTTCAATAGGTGGCATGGCGGGCTATGCTTTTGCCAGGTATGGGTTTAGAGGGAAGAATACGCTCAAGTTCAGTGTCCTCTTTGTGCGCATGTTCCCGGCCGTTGCCATCGCCCTGCCCATGGTCGTGATCCTCACCGATTTTGGGTTATACGACCAGCCCCTCGGTCTATCATTGGTTTACTCGGTCGGTTCCATCGGCCTGACTGTGTGGATAACAGCAAGTATTTTTTTGGGAATCCCGGTTGCGCTGGAAGAAGCCGCGCAGGTATTTGGTGGCACCAAGCTCAGAGCCTTCTGGCGCATCACCCTACCTTTAGCGTTTCCCGGCCTGGCTGCCAGTGCCATGTACGCGTTCCTCGGCGCCTGGAACGAGACTGTGTCGGCTATTATCCTGACTCAGTTTCGACCCACTTTTTCGGTCGTCGTCTACCAGACCCTGATCGGTTCTACCGGCCAGGTGAATCTGGCGGCGGCAGCGGGCATGGCCATGGCGATTCCAGCCGTGATCTTTACCTTTTTCCTTCGCAACTATATCAACCAGATGTGGGGCGGTGTTACTGTCTAACGGAGTTTAGCAATGGCGACATTGAAGCTGATCAACGTCACAAAACAATTCGGCAAGAAAGTCCTCGCTGTCAATGATCTCAGCTTGGAAGTGCATGATGGCGAGTTTCTGGTTCTGTTGGGGCCCTCAGGCTGCGGCAAAACAACGGCCATGCGTATGGTCGCGGGCCTGGAAGAGGTCACCGCCGGTACCATTCTCATCGACGATGTAGATGTCACCGATCTGCCGCCCAGAAAGCGTAACATAAGCATGATCTTTCAGAACTACGCCGTCTGGCCCCACATGACCGTCTTCGAGAACATCGCCTACGCACTCAGGCTCAAAAAGTTGGACAAGCAAACGATCGAGAATACGGTCAACGAAGTTGTGGAAATGACCAAGATCGGGGAACTGCTGGAACGCTATCCTTCCCAGCTATCGGGTGGGCAACAGCAACGTGTGGCCGTGGCCAGGGCCATTGCCGTGAAACCCAAGGTGTTTCTTATGGATGAGCCCTTGTCCAATCTTGATGCCAAGCTCAGAGGCACGATGAGGACGGAGTTGAAAGCGATCCATAACCGTACAGAGGCGACGACCGTATTTGTGACGCATGATCAATCCGAAGCGATGAGCATGGCTGATCGGATCGTGATCATGCGCGATGGCGAGATCGTACAGATCGGCTCAACGGATGACGTTTACGATCGCAGTACCAACATCTTTGTTGCCGGATTCATCGGTACACCACCCACCAATTTTATCGATGCCGAACTGATCTCAAAGAATGGTGATCTTCATCTGACCAATCCACACTTTGACCTTGTTCTCGATCAGGAAAAAGCCTCGGTGCTGAAGGAATATGGCAAGCGCAAGGTTGTGATTGGCGTTCGTCCCGAAGATGTATTGTTGGTGGATGAAGCGCAAGCACTGTTTGCAGAAACCTGTCTGGTATCGGAACCACAAGGCTCTCATCAAGTTGTTGCAATCGAATTTGACGATTCTATTCTGAAATTCGTGGCGCCATCCCAACCTAAAGTGGAGGCGGGCGATACAGTGAATATGGCATTTAATACCGAGCAACTGCATTTCTTCGATCCTGATACGGAAAATCGGATTTAGTGTATTGGTCAATCACACGTTGGACAGTTGAATGGGACGCGGATAAACGCTGATGACGCGGATCAAAGCGGATAGAAGCTGCTTTGATCCGCGTTCACCTCGTCCAAATCCTATTCGACAGCGTTCAACATGTGCCTGA
>PIVW01000449.1 GCA_003353825.1 Chloroflexota bacterium | reverse complement strand
GCTTGACGATGCCCTTGGCTTGCCTGGGATCTTCCACTTGATCAACCGCAGAAATTTCAAGATGCAATTCGAACAGTGGCCCAAATGGATGAGAGGGAATATCGCTTGTGGTCCGAAGGCGCTCGTATGCTAGGCAAGCAATATACAACGAATAACGAGGCTGTAACTTCTAATCGCAGGCTATTTGAGAGAGCAGCATCTGTCGCGCAATTTTGATTGTAGTATTCGGAGTTGAAATCCATAATGTTTGTAAGCGAAGTTCTCCTCATTACCGGCGGCACCGGCACCTTCGGCAATGCTGTGCTACGTCGTTTCCTCGAAACAGATATAGGCGAGATCCGTATCTTCTCACGCGACGAGAAGAAGCAGCACGATATGCGACTGGCTTACCACAACCGCAAGCTCAAGTTCTATATCGGCGACGTGCGCCGACGCGAGAGTCTACTGGATGCCATGGTTGGTGTTGACTATGTGTTTCACGCCGCCGCTCTCAAACAAGTGCCTTCCTGCGAGTTCTACCCCATGGAAGCTCTGCAAACCAACGCCGTTGGCGCTGAGAATGTGATGAATGCCGCTGTTGCCGCCGGAGTCAAGAGTGTGGTTGTGCTCAGCACCGACAAGGCCGCTTATCCTATCAACGCCATGGGCATCTCCAAAGCGATGATGGAAAAACTGGCAGTGGCCAAGGCGCGGGTAGCCGCAGATCGTGGCTGCACCATCACCATCACACGTTACGGCAATGTCATGGCCTCGCGCGGGTCGGTTATTCCCTTGTTTGTAGAGCAGATAAAGGCTGGCAAGGCCCTCACGGTCACCGATCCCACCATGACGCGCTTCATGATGAGCATAGACGATGCCGTGGATCTGGTGCTATATGCTTTTCAGTATGGCAACTCAGGCGATCTGTTCGTGCAAAAAGCGCCTGCTGCCACGATAGAAGTCCTGGCAAAAGCCCTGAATCATGTTTTTGAGGCTGACAATCCTATTCGAATCATTGGTACCCGACATGGTGAAAAAGCATTCGAGACCCTGCTGACTCGTGAGGAGATGCGACCGGCTCAAGACCTGGAAGGTTACTATCGCGTACCGGCTGATAGCCGAGACCTGAATTACGATGCCTATTACTCCGAAGGTGATGAAAAGTTAACCGAATTAGTCGATTACAATTCACACAACACCCGGCGATTGACTGTGGATGAGATGGCAGAGATGTTATTAGGGCTGAAGTATGTCCAGAGACAACTGTCGGGAACTAATGGTGAGTGTTGGGAGGAATGATGAATGTACTCGTAACCGGAGCGAATGGTTTCATCGGTCGGAATCTGGTGTCATGGTTGGGTCGGCAGGAAGATGTGCGGGTTCTGGCTTTTGATATCGACAACACCGATCAAGAATTCAACCGGTGGTTGGTTGAGGCAGATTTCATTGTGCATCTGGCTGGTGTCAATCGTCCGCAATCTGTGGACGAGTTCACCATCACCAATGTCGATCTGACTGCACGCATGTGTGAACGGCTTCTGGAGCAGGGTCGATCCGTTCCCATACTGCTCTCTTCATCTATCCAGGCTGAAATCGACAACCCTTACGGTGTCAGTAAGCGTCAGGCTGAGGAGGTCGTCGCAGAATACGCTGAGCGGAGTGGAGCGCCTGTGATCACATATCGACTGACGAATGTCTTTGGCAAGTGGTGCCGGCCAAACTACAATTCGGTAGTCGCCACCTTCTGCCACAACATCGCTCGTGATTTGCCCATCACCATCTCAGATCCCACCCATGAGATCGATTTTATTCACGTTGATGATGTCGTGCAGGCGTTTATAGGGGAGATTAGAGAACGGAGATCAGAGGTCAGACGGCAAACGACAGAGGTCGAGTATCGGGAAGTTAGTCCGTCATACCGGGTGTCTTTGGGCAGGCTTGCGGATCTCGTTCGTTCGTTTCGGGAATCACGCAAGTCGCTGATTGTACCGGATTTCTGCGATGATTTTACACACGTACTATACGGAACTTATCTCTCCTATTTGGAAACAGACGATTTTGCCTATGATCTCGAACAACGTTGCGATCCTCGAGGCTGTCTGGCCGAGTTCGTGAAATCGGAACCCTTCGGCCAGGTTTTCGTATCCCGCACTAAACCGGGGATCACTCGTGGTAATCATTTTCACCACACAAAGACCGAGAAATTTCTGGTGCTGGAAGGCGAGGCGATCATTCGTTTCCGCCATATCGGAGATCGAATGTCGGAAGTCTCGAAGGATGTAGTTGAGTATCGGGTTTCGGGGTCTGACTTTCGGGTGATGGATATTCCGCCGGGCTATACGCATTCTATTGAGAACATCGGAGAGAGCGTGTTGGTAACGCTCTTCTGGGCCAGCGAGATTTTTGAACCAGAACACATGGATACTATCTGGGAAGACGTAGTTTTATGAAAGTTGCTACCATTATAGGCACCCGGCCTGAAATCATCCGTCTCTCCCGCGTGATGGCTGCGTTGGATCGTTATGTCGATCATATTGTCATCCATACAGGGCAGAACTACGACTACGAACTCAACCAGGTTTTCTTTGACGACCTGGAGATCCGCAAACCCGATCGGTTCCTGGAAGCCGCTGGCGCCACTGCTGCTGAGACTATTGGTCTCGTCATTGCTCGTTCTGACGCAGTCCTGCGGGAAGAGCGACCAGATGCTGTGCTGATTCTAGGTGATACAAATAGCTGCCTCGCCGCCATTGCTGCAAAGCGCCTGAAGGTCCCTATCTTCCACATGGAGGCAGGCAATCGCTGCTTCGACCAGCGCGTGCCCGAGGAGATCAACCGCAAGATCGTCGATCACATCAGCGACATCAACTTGCCCTATTCCTCGATTTCGCGCGAGTACCTGTTGTGCGAGGGCCTGCCACCGGATCGGGTGATCAAGACCGGCAGCCCCATGTACGAAGTGCTGCATCACTACCTTCCCAAAATCGAGGCATCCACGGTGCTCGACCAGTTGGGCTTGCAGGCGGGTGAGTATTATGTGGTCAGCGCCCACCGTGAAGAAAATGTCGATTCCCCGCAACAATTCACCGGGCTGATCGATACGCTCAACCATCTGGCCCAAACCGGCCGCCGGGTAATCTTCTCCACCCATCCCCGCACGCGCAAACGCTTCGAAGCCGAGGGCGTAACCCTTCCCTCGCAGGTGGAATTGCTCAAACCTTTTGGCTTTTCCGACTACGTCCATCTGCAGATGCATGCCCGAGCCGTGCTTTCCGACAGCGGCACCATCAGCGAAGAAAGCTCCATCCTCAACTTCCCGGCACTCAACATCCGCCAGGCGCACGAACGCCCCGAAGCCATGGAGGAAGGGGCGGTGATGATGGTAGGACTGCAGTGGCAGCGCGTGAGCGAAGGTTTGGCTGTGCTGGAATTGCAACCTCGTGGTGATGAACGTATGCTACGCATTGTCTCCGATTACAGCATACCCAACGTTTCCGAAAAAGTCGTTCGTATCATCCTCAGCTACACTGACTATGTCAATCGAGTGGTTTGGCAAAAAATAACCTGAAGGACGACCGATGCGCATTCTATTTCTTACACAATGGTTCCAGCCGGAGCCTACCACCAAAGGCTTGCCCTTCGCCAAAGAATTAGCAGGGCATGGTCACACAGTAGAGGTGCTCACGGGCTTCCCGAACTACCCGGACGGCAAAGTATATCCAGGCTATCGCGTCCGCCTCTGGCAACGGGAGATAATGGAGGGCATCCGGGTGAACCGCGTAGCACTCTATCCAAGTCATGACCAGTCTGGTCTGCACCGGATGGTTAACTACCTTAGTTTTGCATTTTCATGTCTGATCTTTGGTCCTTGGCTGGTGCATAAAGCTGACGTAATCTATGTTTACAATTTGGTCACGCTAGGGCCTGCGGCATTCTTGCTACGCCTGCTGTTCGGTGCCAAGGTCCTCATCGACGTACAGGACCTGTGGCCAGAGTCGGTAATCAACTCTGGCATGTTGCGTAGTGACTCAGCCAATCGCCTCTTGAGCGCAGTCTGCACCTGGGTTTATCGCCGGGCCGATTGGCTCACAGTGCTGTCCCCAGGATTTAAACAGGTGTTGGTACAACGTGGTGTGGAGCCGGACAAAATCGAAGTGATTTATAACTGGTGCAATGAGATCGCACAACGTCCAGCCCCACGGGATGAGGCCTTGGCCCAAGAACTTGGGCTGGCTGACCATTTCAACGTTTTATTCGCTGGCACCATGGGCACTGTGCAAGGCTTAGATACAATCTTGGAAGCCGCACAACTTTGCTGCGAACGTGTACCTGAAGCGCAATTTGTGTTGATGGGGGGAGGTGTGGATCGCGCCCGTTTGCAGGTTCGGACTAGAGAGATGGGACTGACCAATGTCCGCTTTATACCACGCCAGCCCCCTGAAGCTATGGGATCGTACTATGCCTTGGCCGATGCACTTCTGGTCCATCTGAAGGACGACCCACTCTTTCGGGTCACGATTCCATCCAAGACCCAGGCCTATCTGTACATGGGCAAACCTATCATCATGGCGGTGCAAGGCGATGCCGCCGCTCTAGTGCAGCTGGCTGACGCCGGGTTGCTCTGCCCTTCGCAAGATCCGGTCGCTCTGGCTGAGGCTGTAGCGCAGTTAGCAGCGCTGCCCGCTGAGGCACGCGAATGCCTGGGCCAGGCCGGGGCAGCATTTTATGCTGAGAATCTCGCCA
>PIVW01001075.1 GCA_003353825.1 Chloroflexota bacterium | reverse complement strand
ATAAAGCCGAAGCCATCATCGATCACCTGCCGTGTGTATGTCAATCTCGAAACGTCAGTCGCCATCGGCATACATTTTGCCAAGAGCGAATCGACCACGGCATAAACCTTGTCCGCACTCTCCACATGCAGGGACAACAGATACCATATCCAGGCAGTACTCGAGATGTCGTCTCGAAGCCGGCAAAGAACAGGGTAGTAACCTCATCTTGCAATTGTTTGTCGTTCATACCGGCTTGGCCGTCGGCGCCATGTTCATGTAGAAGAATCGAAAGAAGCCCATTTCGTTCACTGCCCGTACGCCCTTGTTCGATCCGTTCACCAATAAACTGTCGAATATGCGCCAGCGCTTGCTTGAATTTGCGATTGCCGCGGGTAGGTATAAATAGGGGTGCTGCTAATGGGTTAAGCGTTATCTTGGGTAGGTAGGAAAACACATACTCAAATGCCTCTCCTGTCTCCGGTGCTTTGTAGCGCAGATCCATACCAAACAATACCATCCCGATCACTTTTATGGTTAACCGCAGCATCTCCTCGTCGACATTGATAGGCGCCTCCTCACGAGCAATCACTTTCCAACGGGCTAGCATATCCTGCACTGCGCTGACGACGATATGCTCATAGCGCATGACTGCCTGTGGGGTAAACGAAGGCTGCATAAGTTCACATTGCCGTCGCCAAAGATCGCCATCACTGGTAAGTAACCCTTTACCTACCAGCAGTTTCAAACCGGAATACCCCATCCCTTTAACGTAATGCTGGCGACCACTGACGAGAATATGGTGTACGTGGTCGGGATGAACAAGTAGATACTGTTCCATTGGACCTAAACGAAAACGCATGACATCTCCATAAGATTGGGAGGCATCGATAAAATAGTGAAGCATATCTTCACGGTGCAGATCGAGCAGGTTCCCCAATAGTAGCAGACCGGCCGGCCCAGGTATAGGTTTAGCGATGGCGGGTGCAGAAGTATTCTTTTGCTCAGGGTGAATGGGTCTGTTTATAAGGCTCCTCACCTTCTCTGATAAGCGTTAGATCAGCCACATCTATAGCACTCGAATGTGTTTACAAACCCATATTTTCATGCGGTGATGAAGGTGGCGCAAATGAAGGCAAACAAAATAGAATTGTAGATCCTAATACTACAGAAAATTTAACACCAT
>PIVW01000041.1 GCA_003353825.1 Chloroflexota bacterium | reverse complement strand
CCCCACCGCCACCAACACCCCCACCAACACACCCACCCCCACACCAAGGATCGATGACGTGCCTCCCCTCGACCCATTAGTCAGTTGTTCCTTAGATGGGAATAAGAACTATATCAATTTCTCTTGGAGCTGGGTGAATGATAGCACCTGTGCGGGCTGTGAAGGGCCAGTGAGCTTCTGTAAATCTGACTACACTTGTTTCGGTAGTTGTTATAGTGCTTATAACGTCAGTCCTTCTGTTCAATGTAACAAACCTCCTTTTTGGTATCAGATTGTCAAGGCTGGATCAGGCGCTATCGAATATGGTAATACGTGGAGCTCTGCACCTAACAATGCTGTTAGTTGTTTATCTGATAGGGGTACAACTTTTCGATCAGATGTAAAAACATTTGATGCTAGAGAGAATTCCTCTTCTGCAATTAGCTGCGAAGAAACATGCCCTCTTTGTGACTGTGCTACGGGTGATTGGAGTGGTTGCACATGTTCTGGAGAAGACGATTGTTCAGGTGACTTAAAGTGTGCCGGTGCAGTATGTCAATTGCCAGAATGTGTTGAAGAAAACTGTACTTGCACCGCACCTACCCCCACTCCCACAGCTACTCTCACTCTTCCTGCCGATGTCCCAAGTAATACTCCCACCAACACCCCTACTAATACCCCACAGCAACCCTCACTAGCCACCTTCACCTACTGGTTCCGCTTGCATTGCCAATTGTACAACCTGTGATGTAAATGAAAATGGACGCCGATCACTATATCGAACAGTATCTTTACGATCTGCAGAGCGATCCATACGAACTCAATAACCTGGCCAGCATAGAGTCACTGCGAGTGATTGCCGACGAGATGCGGGAAAGGTTGCTTAACCACATGTCAGCCATCGGTGAACCACCGGCAGTAATCGAACCTGCTACCATTCGTGCCAGTGGCCAACGGAATCTCATACCCATGCCGCTGGAAGGGATGTAGTAGCGCCATTCCCGCGACACGAGTATTGCCTGGTTCTATCGTTTTCTGTGGATCGACACGAAATGAGCGTCTGCGTCTGCGTCTGCGAGTGCAAGATTGTAAGCTGACATCCACTATTGAGGCTGCATATTGCAATCATACACAACATAGGCATAGCCCAAATGGGTTATTTCGGTGATCCACAGAATTCGTCAGAACTAGGAGATTTATATTAGCCCTCGATGCGGATGCCGTCTAGCAGCCAAGCCATCAGCAATAGGGTAAGCGCTTTCACAATCCATATCACTACAACGCGGAATATGGGATGGCGCGTGAAATAGTGTTCCTATCTCATCGAGGAACCTCTAGCAACTTGTGTGTGGAAGCACCTAGCCTCGCCGTTTGGCGATGCTGATATAATAAAGCAGTTGTAGGATAGAAGTAACCGCTGCAGCCAGATAGGTGAGGGCGGCGGCTCTTAAGACTGCACTTGAACCGCTACGATCTTCATCTGTCACCATCAGGCCTGCCTCGTCTAGCAGCTTTAGACCCCGGCGGCTGGCGTCAAGCTCGACAGGTAGTGTCAGGATCGAAAATAGCACCATGAGCGCGAAGAAGATGATGCCGATGTACAACAATCCCGTCATATTGAACCAAATTCCAAACAGGATCGAGATGTAGGAGATGGTCGGGCTGAATTGAAGGGCAGGGAGAAGAAAGCCTCTCATTTTGATCAGGCCCGATCCGGTCTGGTATTGTTGTACATGGCCCAATTCATGGGCTGTGATGGCCATGGCCGCTACTGATGTCCTTTTATAGGTGGTATCTGACAGCCGCACAACATCGGCGCCAGGATCAAAGTGATCTGTCATATTGCCGGAGATATGTTGTATAGGAATGCCATTAAGTGAGGTTTTAGTAAAAAGCTGATGTGCTACCAGCGCTCCGGCGAGGTTCGAGCCATTGGCAATCTGGCTCCACTTCGATGTGGTTGATTTTAGATAAATCTGAACGCCAATCGAGATGATCAGCGTGGGTATGAGAACATACCAAAAATAGACAGGATCAATATAGAACATTGTTTTTTACCCCCAAGACTCGACGTACGTGGCTTTTTCGAAAGTATAGGTTCGATTGGTGCGGATCTGAACGACAACGCCGGCGATGGCGACGATCAGCCAGGCGATGGCCCAGAACCATGAATTTTGTAAAATAGGTTGAACGGTGTTGCCGGCGCCTGCTACCTCATCGAGCGATACGCGATTGATCAATAAGAGTATACTCAATACTATGGCGTTGGCGCCGGCCAGAGCCGTCAGAACGATGATGACATACTTTTGCAGGTTTAGCGCCAGTGTAAGTACGGCGACAACCAGGGCAAAACCGATGCCGACCAGGGCCATGATCAGGCCTGAATCAAAACCAATAGCAGCCATAAGACTGGCGCCCAGTCCGTAGCCGATCACAGCGGCGACAATGATTACGCCTGCAAAATAGAACAGATAGGAGAGCACAGCAAGGATAAGACCCAGGATAAAACCGACGACTAAACCGCTGGTGGTCACAAGAAAGCCGTCACCAAAAAGGGCCGACATCCCTTGTACCCCTAACCACAGGCCTGCGAAAAAGCCAATGATGGGCAGGAAGACCAGAAACAGGCGATACCCTAAAAAACTAAGGGCAGAGCCAATCAGAAGCGCAAAAAGCGCCGCAAGGATAACAGACAGCATGATTCCTCCCTATGGATTGGAATGGAACGATATATGAGGGGAGTGTAACATATGTCATTGCGAGTGACGACCCTGTGATCGGTACGTAAGCCTAAACTTTCGATGCGGATTCTTCCGGTGGCGGTCCTTGGATCCGAGCCCTCTCACTTAGCGCATCCCCGATCAGGATGGCGCCACCGATAAACGCCCAAATAGCAGCTGCAAAATAGAGAACAGGACTGTTATCCAGAGGGGTGAAAATAAGGCTGAGACCTAGAACCATCTCAAAAACACCCAAGAATACACTGGTCCAGGAACGGTGACGGGCTGCCGTACCGCGCTCCCTAACGCCGTGAAAGGCATGGATGAAACCCGTCAACAAAACAATCACACCCAGCAAGCTTATGACGACATCCTCAGCATAGAGGTTTCTTGTAACACCCCGGCCCAGCATTGCAATTCCGGCGAGCACCCCGATGATTGCGACGAAAATCGTCAATCCTTTAGAGCGTTCGCCACTACCGCCAAACCGAAAGCTTACGATGCCGCTGGCCAACCAATACATGCCCATAAAATTAGCCAAAATCGGGCGCGCTTTGTCAGGTTGGATGAGCAACGCCACCCCCAGAACGAGGGCAAACAAACCACGGATCAGTGTTATCCAGAATTTCATAGGGGGGATCGAGTGTGTAATCTAACTAGCAGGGTCGTCCAAATCAAGGAAATTTTCAAGCCAACGCCTTCGCCAGATCCAACGCTGGACAATAACCCAAATGACCGTGAGGGCGGCGATAGCGATCAAGAACGCTGTTGGCAAAGGCATAAGCTGGAAGAAGGAACGTAATCCCGGCAGGGCCAGAATGACCAGGTAGAGGATGATCAGCACCACTGCTGCAATCACCGGCAGCCAATTGCGACCATGGTGCTCGGAGCCGCCTGCAAACCAACGACTGGGAGGCTCGGCAAATACCATGATCAGGATGCCGGTCAGTACAAACCAGGTTACCAGAGCGGTTTGGGCGGTGAACAGTGTGGCCGCTGCATAGAAATCTGCACTCGTCATGGTGCCGGGCTGAACGGCAGCCGTACGCTCCATCATCGCCATCATCTCGGGCGTGATCGTTAGCTCTACCAGTTGGTGCTGCACCAGATAAAGGGCGCCGATATAGATAAACAGGCCGAAGAGGAAGATGGTAAAGCTGGCCGGCAGTGTGAAATGAATGATGCCGTGCGAAAGGCTGGCGCGCCGCACAACTGCCATGGCTGAAATCGACAGAATGAATGGAGGTGCGCCACGAGCAAAGAAGGAGAGTAAAGAGTTCTGCAAGGCGGTGAAGGGAAAACCGAGGTTGAGGATGGTGATGCCCACAATGAGCAGCAGCAAGGCAAATACCGTCACCATAAAGAGCTTGAGGATGTTCTGAATTGCCCCTACAATGCGCTGGCCCTCTGTAAGTGCAGAAGGCATGGCTGCGAAGGAATCACCCATGAGGACCATGGCTGCCACGGATCGAGTCGCCGTGCTGCCACTCTCCATGGCAATACCAAGATTGGCCTTTTTCAGCGACAGAACATCATTGACGCCATCGCCTATCATAGCTACATACTCGCCTTGGCCGCGCAGAGCGGTCACAAGATTTTCCTTCTGCTGCGGCGTGATGCGTCCAAAAACGGTGGCTTCCGCCGCTGTCGAAGCGAATTCATTCTCGTTCATCTCAGCCAGTTCTGGCCCCGACACGGCTTTGAGATCCCCCGGCAGTCCGGCCTGTTTGGCCAGAGCGGCAACTGTCTGTGGGTTATCGCCGGAGATGACCTTGAGCCGAACGCCATTGTCGGTAAAGGCGCCGAGGGTTTCTCGCAGATGCGGTCGCAGTTCGTCGCTGAAACTGACGACGCCTAAAAGTGTAAGTGGTGGGAGCAGCGGAAGATCGTTGTCATCATGCAAGGTTGTGAGATCCCGATTTCCGGCAAAGACCAACACCCGCAGTCCCTGGTCCGACCACTCTTGCAATTTCGACAGAGCAGCTTCATCTATACTGAAGTACGATTCCAGCATTTCCAACGCGCCCAGGACATAGATACCTCGCAGAGACTCTCGCCCATCACCACTTGCGCTGGCGAAAGACAGCGCCGACCACTTACGCGCGGATGAAAAGAGAACTTCGTCGAACGCAGTATGTTGCACACCGGGCAAGGCATCTAGCAAGGCCTGGCTGGTTTTGTTGGTACTGGAGGCGCCGGCAGCGAAACCACCTAGCAATTGCTCCAATTCACTTTTATCGATGCCTGCAGGGTAGACATCGTGATACTGGATGTTGTTTGTAGTCAGGGTCCCGGTTTTATCGGTACATAACACAGATACATTGCTCAACGATTCGATGGCATTGATCTGCTGTACCAATCCACCTTTTTGGCCGATGGTGACTGCGCCCCACGAATAATTGAGCGTGATCAAAGTGAGTAGACCTGCCGATATCGAGCCTGTGATAACGGCCATGACTTGTAACCAGGCATTGAAGGGCACATCGCCCAAAAAGAGCCCCAACACGGCCAGGATTGTAAAGAAAACGACAATGAGCAGCAGTATGCGCAACAAACGGTTGACATCACGTTGCAAGGGTGTGAACTCGAGTTTGAATTCCCGCGCGTTCTGGGTCAATGTGTTGGCGAAACTCTTCTCTCCCACGCGCGTGGCCTCGATCACAGTCTCACCGGTAATGCAGAAACTGCCGCTTAGGACTTCATCCTCACTCTTTTTGGGAATCAGGTCAGATTCACCAGTCAGGGTGGATTCATCGACTTCGATCTTGCCATCACCGACGATGGCGCCATCTACCGGGATCTGATCACCGGCGCGAATGACCAACAAGTCACCCTGAACCAATTCTTCAGGGTCGATGATTTGTTCGCCGCCATCACGTATGACAGCGACCTTAGCCCGGGCCAATAGTGCGATCTCATCCAGCTTGTGCTTCGACCGCACCTCCTGAATGATTCCGACCACCGCATTGAACACGACTAGCCCTACCACCATGACAGCGCTGCGTGTATCGCCAACCGCCAACATGCCGAAGCCGATTACATACAGAACGATATTGACCGGGTGAAACACATTGGTCTTGATGATATCCCAATAAGAACGACTGCTTTTGAGCTTGATATCATTGCCAAGCCCGGCCTTGCGTTGTCCTTCTATCTGTTGACTTGTGAGACCTTGCATTTCAGGGAGAGCCATAGAAGGGGGAGTATAGAAAAATCAGGGGGTGGAGCGCGCTCCATCCCCTGATTGTGCCTATCTACTGGAGAGTTGGACGGTTTGAGTGGGAAACGAGCCTAGGCATAACTAAGTATTTTCATACCTAGTTATTATTATAGCCAATGCGTCCGCGATTTCCCCAACCGCCACCTGCATAGGAACTGATATCAGCGATCAGAGCCAGGGCCAGCCAGGCCCAGTCAAAACCATTGATGTTACCCAGTGGCGCCACGAGAACGAACATCAAGGTCGTCCAGGGCAAGAATATAAAGCCCAGTAATGGCCAGATGAATGAATCCCCGAAAGCAGCGGTCCAACGTAATGGTTGAATCAGCCACCAGATAAATATGGCTAAGCGGGGGCCAAAGAGTACAAGCGTAGTGAAAAAACAGCACATGATATCCTCCCAGAGGTGAGCGGTGGCCGGTATTTTGAATCTCTGCACAATCATGCCCCAAAACCGCCAGAATTGAAAGCATCGGCGCAACGCTTCACTCCCTGAACATCATACAGCTACATCCTAACCTGGACGAGCCAGAATCAATCAAAGAATGGACGCTTACGAAAAATGATCGACAAAAAGCTGTCGATGTGTGTGGCAAGTGGCACGTTCAACCTTCTGCAACCGCACTCACACCTGCGACCTGCTACTTGCTACCTGCCCCAGCGGGGCCTGATTATCTCAACGCAGTCTGGGAACAATCGCCAGGTCCTTATCAACCCATATTTTTGACCATAAACGTGGCGGATTCAAATGGAAAGCCAAAAATCCGGTTGAATGGCCAGAGCTTGTCTCTTCGTGTGCTCACAAACCCAAGGTGTTTATAAAGGCTCTCAGCTCGAGGATTTGTGTTGATAACAGCCAGGGAAATCGTTTCAATGCCATTCTCCAAAGCCAGTTGCTCCAGCAAATCGAGCAACTGCGTTCCAACCCCCTTCCCCCTCATCTCATCTATCACGGCGATACCTTCAATATAGAACTCATCAGACGCCGTTGAATGATGCAGGACAACCAAACCGAACATGCGGAATAGACCGCCCAGCATGCCGTATGTTTGGATCATGATCTTCAATGTTAGATTTAGGAAGCTCCCCTGCTTGTCCTGGATAGCCAGAAGGCCAACAAGTTTGCCATTGCTGACAGCGGCAATGCAGTGTGTGGGGTCAAGGCTGTTCTCAAGGACGCTTTGTGCCCTGTCATCACGGCCAAAAGCGGGGACAAATTTGTCTTTGAATGCGTCCAGGAATAGACGTCCAGCAGAGGCGCTCAGTTCGACAGGTAGATGGCTCAGATAATCAATGCTTTCGCCATCGTTGAATTCAGGAGTCGGTTGCATGTTAACGGGGTTGTGCAGGTTTATCATCGCCTGGTTATCACGAAAATCAGTTTTCGGGACGGCTTCTCCGGCATTTTGCATCTGCAAGCAGACTGGCTGTCGACGTCATTCTACTTCACTTTCTCGGATCGGTCAGGATCCAGGTTTCGTGCAAAAACTCCTGCCTGGGCGGGTACGACCAGAAATTCGGTTTGGCCGGCAAGTGAGAGGCCAGCGGCGCGTTTGCAGGGATCGAGAACGTTTTTTTGTTTGTTAATTCGAATTGGGCAAATCAATCACGTTAGGCCATAAAGATTATCTCAGACGAGCCTTAGTGACTCGACATTGTGATGATGCCAAGCTCGGCCAGGCCGTTGAGCATCAATTGGATCGCCAGCGCGCCCAGGAATATGCCCAGTACGACCTCAAATAGTTGTACGATGGCCGCAGACAGATAAGGGGCGACCCGGTCAGAGGCGAGCAGAATGAAATAGTCGATAGCTACGATGATGCCGATCATGACAACGACGGCGATGGAACTGGGCATGTCCCGAACCTGGGATGAGGCCACGACCAGGGTGACAATCCCCACCGGATTCAGCGTGAGCGGGATGGCCAGCGGCGAAACGGCCAAGCTCATTGGGTCGACTTCCCCATCGCTGCCATGCCCACCTCCACCGCCCCCCATCACCATTTTCAAGGCCAGCAACAGCAAAATCAGGCCGCCGATGATGTTCAAGGCCCCGATGGAGAAATGCAGGATCGCCTGCAACGCCGCCCCCAGGATAAACAACGCCACGCCCACGCCACCGGCAGTGACGGCAATGCGCTTCGCCATCTGCTTGCGCACAGATGCTTCCAACCCTTTGGTCATGGCAATATAGACCAATAGGACTTTGATTGGCCCCATGCCGATGAACAGGGCGATGAATCCTTCGAGGAGATTAAAGCTCATAAGTGTTGACTCCAGGTCGTGAAAAGGTGGCAAGGTGAAAAGGTGGCAAGGTGAAAAGGTGGCAAGGTGACAGACGTTCGCAAAACGATCACCTTGTCACCCCTTCGCCGTGTCACGCCGTTGCTTCCTCTGCTCGCTTGCGCCGTTCGGCCGGCCAGAGGCTGACAAACATCAGTACGAGTGCGATGGCGATGGCGATGGCAGACATCCAGTTAATGGCGTTGAATCCGATTGCATTGGCCAGATAGCCGCCGAGCAGCGCCCCCACAAATGAACCCGCGGCTGACGACGCAATGACCCAGCCACTGGTTGCACCAGCTGGTACAGTGGCGAAGCGCATACCCACGACGCCCTGTGAGATGCGTGAGAAGGAGTTGCTCTGGTACAGGATGAGCATGAATGCCGCGGCAAGCAGCAGTGGCTTGGATGCCATCATGCCGACGAGCGCCATGCCCAAAGCGCCGACCAATCGGATCACAGTGCCGCCGGTCAATACCGCCATGCCTCCCGACCGGGCCAACCAGCGCCCAGCAACGATGAAGAGGAAGATATTTAGCAAGCCGGCCAAAGAGATAAGGGCTGATGTGGTCTGTTGGTCCATGCCGTACACATTGGGCAGGATGTTGGCGATCTGGGCATTGATGCCGTTATTGCCAACTGAACTCAGAGTCAAGATCAGCAGGGTCATGCCGAAGGTGGAGAACAAGACTTGCTTCATGCCATATGACTTCTTCTGTTCGGCGTGATGTTCATCCGGCTTGTCCTCTTGCAAAACAATGCGTTTTGCGGGTGCGGCTGTTGTAAACCAGGTGAGTACACCACAAATCAACATGAAAACGGCGGCTATCAAGAATCGGCTGCTAAAATCCAAGCCGGCAGTGACTGCGATTGCCAGGAGTGCACCGCCAATGACCTGCCCCACGGGTTGCAGCAAGTTCAAAACGGTCAACCGCTTGGCTTGAAGCGCCTGAGAGAGGTTGGCTCCCAGCACAAAAACAGGACCCACAGCGTTAATTGCGGCTGCGGAAACGCCCAGGACGATAGCATCAAGCACATAGATGGCTTGCGCTTCGGCTGAAAACGAATACATCAGAAAGCCCAGAGCCATGCCCAGCACGCCCAGGGTAAGCACTAGGCGATGGGATCGGTATTTGTCGGCAAAACCGCCCAATACCGGGGCCAACACCGCGGCAAGGCTGATAACAGCCATAACGATTCCGGCATCAGCCGCATTGCCGGTCGATTCGGTTACAAAGGGCGGGATCAGCAACGAGATAAAAGCGGCCCATCCTGCGCCGGCTGCGATAAAGGAGATCATCCACGCTTCGAATGAGCGTCCATTAGCGGGTGCATCCGAATTTGTCATTGTTGATTTTTCTCCATTGGATGTGCGAGAAGGTTTTGTATGGCATTGTAGATAGTGTGGATAGCAGAAATGAGATTTTCAGGCGACGCCCCCTTGACCACGAAAGCTTCGGCCCCAGCGTCTATTGCGACCCGTTCATCGGTTTCGCGTTTACCGATGGCGATAACATGCGGTCGGCAGGCAGATTTTTTCGCCGTCATCAGCATCTCGTGAGCTTTCTGCTCGGAGAAATCCCAATCCAGCACTACAAGATCGGGGCAATCCGCCTGCATCATCGCCAGCGCGACGTCAACCTTGCTGACAGTACCGGCAACCGAGCATTCAGGTTCCTCTCGTAAGAGGATTTGGAGCGCTACGCTCAAGTCAATGCCGTTGCTGACCAATAGGATCTTCACCTGCTGGAATTCCTTGTGGAAATTGTTCAATAGTCCACCATACAGCATAGCCTCTATTAGCTCCCGGCAACAGCGTCATCCGGGCAGAATGTACCCCAACATCTGTCGGGTTTCGTCGACAGGCTTCTTCATTCTGTTTGCGTCTACTTGCAGGACTGGCGGTTCTCTCTGGGATTCTAACACCCGTTACAATGTAACCTCAGTACCGCCAGTCCTCGCGTGATCAGGAAAGGATGTTCTTCTGGACAGCCAGTGTCGCCGCTTCCGTGCGATTGCTCACCCCTAGCTTGCCCAAAATACTGCTCACATAGTCCCGTACGGTGGTGGGACTGAGGCTCAGGGCCCCAGCAATTTCTTTGTTGGTCTTCCCTTCAACCAGCAATGTCAGCACCTCGCGCTCTCTCCCGGTCAAATCATCTCCCAGCTTAAACTGACCTGAAGTCTGAATCAGGGCTCGGGCTGCTTCAGCGTCAATCGTCGGGCGGCCGTGCTGGGCGTCGCGAATGGCCGCAGCCAATTGCTCCGGGCTGGCATTCTTCAGCATATAGCCGATTGCGCCAGCGTTGATGGCGCGCTGCACCAATTCATCTTCCATGAAACTGGTCAGGGCGATGATCTTGGTGTTGGGGTGTTCGGCCAGGATACGCGCTGCAGCATCCGGCCCATCCAGCTTGGGCATGACGATGTCCATCAGCACCACATCCGGCTGAAGCTGGCGACATTGGGCTATGGACCTCTCACCATTCTCTGCCATCCCCACAACCTCGAATTCGTCAAAGGTAGAGAGTAGCAGATTCAGCCCATCCCGCACCAGCCGGTGGTCGTCCACAATCAAAATCCGAATACGTTCCATCTCAGGCATCAGACCTGCCCTCCGGCCATTGCACCGCCAGCATCGTCCCCCTACCAGGTGCCGAATCGATGTCTAGCCTTGCCCCGATCTGTTCCGCTCGCTCATCCATGATTTTAAGGCCCAACCCGGTTGCTGGTTCAACCTGAGGCTCAAACCCGCGACCATTGTCCGCGATGCGAAGCGTCAGGACATCGCTAGCATCCTGCAAAGCGACAGAGACTTGGGTGGCTTCAGCATATTTGGCGATATTATTGAACGCTTCCTGGGTGATGCGATAGAAAGCAAGTTTGGTGTCATGAGGAAGGTCTGGCGTGCCAACAATTGTCATTTCTACGGGGACGTGTGTGCGGCCGGTGAATACATCGGCTGCATGTTGCAAAAGAGTGCCCAGCTTGGCTGCTTTTAGCGCATCCGGGCGAAGCTCAAACAAGAGAGTACGCATTTCGGCCAACGCGCCCAGCGTCATATTACGCAGATGCAGGATGCTGCGTTTCGCCTCCTCCGGGCTTCGTTCCAGGACGCGAGGCAGAGCGGCGGCCACCAGACTGACTGAATACAGCGTCTGTGTCACCGAATCATGCAGGTCACGGGCCAGACGGCTGCGTTCTTCCACAGCAGCAGCCGAGCGTTCTTGCTCAAGTAAAAGGGCATTGGCCTGTTGCAAATCCTTCGTGCGCTCTCCGACCAACGTCTCCAGTTCGTCCTGATGGCGGGCCAGCGCTTCTTCCGTCTTGATCACGGAATTCGCCATTTGCAGACTCAGGGCGACGGCGATGCCGAGGAACCCGGTTTCGGCCAACGGAATTATCTCCCAGAGTCCGACCTCGGCCAATATCTCATACAACAATGCGATGATGAACCAGGCCATGCCACCCAACAACACCAACGCAGCCTGTCGTTCGCCCCTCCACAGTTGTCTCACACCCACGAAAACAATAAATCCCAGCGTGATCAGCTGCGCGAGAAGCAATAGCGCTCCCCAAATATTTTCCTTGCCCGAGAGCGTTGACACAGTTTCATCCCATGGTAGAGGAATATCCACCATCATCGGCATTTCTGAAAATGTGAGCGTGGGCGTGAGTATGGCTGCGACAATACTGACAGTGAACAGGAAAGTGATTCCCCACAAATACCACTTCGCCCTGACCGCGGCGTATTCTGCAACATACCAATTCAGCGCCACAAATGCCAGCCAGATGAAGATGCCATCCCAACGGCTAATCGCCAGAAACGCCTCCACGGTTGCCTGGCTGCGATAGACAATGCCCATCAGCAGCGTGCCTGCATAGCCCAATGCAAACAGCGCAAACAGCAGGTTCAGTCGCTTATCTTGTCCGCGGCGCAGGCCGACGAAGAGATAGAGCAGCGCATAGCCCAGGCAGATGCCTGCGATGAGGCTGATGATGGTTGCGTAAATGGACATTAGTTTGAGGTGCTAGTGACGGAATCGATAAACTCCATCGCCCGCGCAACCCCATCCTCAGCCCGAATCTGCTCGCCCAGCGCTGCGGCCCGCTGCTGCATCTGCGCATCGGATGTGACCTGAGTGATGGCAGCAGCCAGATTGTCGGCGTTCAGCTTTTTCTGTGGAATTGGCTCGGCTCCAACGCTCAAGGCGGCCAGGCGCCGCCCCCAGAAAGGCTGGTCGCCGAAGAAAGGGCAGATGATGGTGGGTTTGCCCGCGCGCAGCCCAGCGGCTGTGGTGCCCGCCCCTCCGTGATGGACGACGGCCGCAACACGCTCGAACAGCCAGTCGTGCGGCACGGCTTCGATTTTGAAGATAGTCGGCGGCAGATCATCCACGCTCAACCCGCCCCAACCGGTGGCGATGATCCCTCGTTGCCCGGATTTCTGCAAGGCGCCGATGGCGGCTTGTGCTTTTCTCGCCGCATCTCGCCCCGCCATGCTACCGAAGCCGATGTAGACCGGTGGCGGGCCATCATCCAGGAAGGCCTTTACCTCATCGGAGGGTTGCCAGTCGGTCGGCCGGTCGAGAAACCAGTAGCCGGTGGCGACGGTCGAGTCGGGCCAGTCGGCAGGGCGGGGTACGACTTCTTCGCTGAATGGATAGAGGGTGGGTGTGGGGTCGCCGTTGGCCAGCTTCATCTCGTCGAAACCACGGGGCGCAGGCGGTAGTCCTAGCGTTTTCTCTCGCCAGGGATTAATCAAACCCCGATACTGCATCCACGCCAGTCTTACACTGAGGGTGTATGTCAGGCGATTGTACCAACCTCCCAGCTTAAGATTTGGGAATACCATCGAGGGAAATTCAGCAGTGGGCGTAAAAATGGGTAAGGGCACACTCATGATGCGGGGGATGCCCATTTTTTCGGCGATGTGCGGCCCGGCCATGGCCTTTGGGTGATATACGATCAGGTCGGGCTGGGCTTTATCAACTGACCCCCAGGCATCGGCGATCATCTGCGCCTGCAATGGTTTGACCTGTTTGGCCAACGTCGCCATGGTTTTGAGCCAACCAAAGAGATTGCCTGAATCCTCTACCGCATCACGCCCTGCGTCGCTGTCGATCAGTTTGAGGATCTCATTGTTCATATAGCCATACTGCAGGCCGTGCTCTGTGATAAAGCCCTCGAAGCTAGAACTGGTACAGAGGGTGACCTGGTGTCCGGCCTGCATCAAGCCTTTACCCAGGGCCACGTAGGGTTGCACGTCCCCGCGCGAACCAAGTGTCAGAATGAAGATGTGCAAGGTTTATCAAATATCCTTGATCGCACGGCTGATTTCGTCCATCTTGCTAGCCGGATCGGATTGGGTGACGGAGCGAGCGGCCAATAGATTGGCAGATCGAGCCGCTTGCCAAGGATCACCAGTTTGGTGCAGATGGATGAAAAATGATGTAGCGAATGTATCCCCTGCACCCGTGGCTTCGATAGCTTCGACGCCAGGAGGTGAGAAATGGCGCGATTCATCCCCGTAGTAGACAACGCACCCCTTGCTACCATCTGTTACCACGATCAAGTCTAGAAATTCGCGGGCGCGTTCAATCTGGTCGCCGCTCACTAAATCCTCTTCGCTGACAACGACTGCGGAGACCAGCGGCAGGATATCTCTGGTAAAGGGTGCGCGTTGGGGATACACGTGACCTTCCTCATCCCATCCCCGTAGCCACCCTTGTGGCGTAACCCCGATAACGCTGTCGGGAAAGATCTTGGCTACATCGACTTCGATTTCCTCGTCGATGGGCGCCAGATGGATTATTTTCGCGTCACGCCAGGCGACGGGTACATCAGCGGCGGTCAACGGTTGGGCCTGACTATGAAGCGTCTGCTGTCGGTGCCCATCGCTTGTATAGACATTTTCGAAAACCGTAGTTTCCTCTGATGGCAGCGAGACTACTTCGACCTCTGGGGGAAATGCCTGGCTGAGATCATAATCTGGGGCGGCGCTGGTCAGAACTGCGGTTTTGTAACCCAACACGTGCGCCACCCGACTGGCAAAGGTCACCGCCCCACCCGGTTTCGGGCCTGTAGGGGTGAGATCAGTGCTGACGTGTCCGATTAATAGATAGTCAATCATGTTTATGGCCCTTGCCTGCGAGGATCATGGTAAGGGATAGAACCCCATTAGACCGCGCGGAGATTAGCACTAGTCTATCATAGCTTGGCAAAAACTGGATGGATTAAGTCTAGTGGCAATAGTAGTATAGCCGCCGTTAATGGAATGAAATAGCACAGCCGGGGAACGATCTCTTGGTACGTATTGTGACGATATCAGGAAATCGGTTAAACTATAGTCACATACTTATCGTGATAGTATAATATATCTTCATGATGGACTTGATTACCTATTCTATGATCGATTTAGAAGATTACCATGGACTATGACCTAAATCCTATTCTATCAGCGCTTATCAATTTTGGGCTAAAGTTAATCGCAGCGTTAGTTATTTTTGCCGTGGGGCGCTGGTTAGCCGGTTATGTATCACGGGTGGTGCGCCACAACCTCGATAAACGTGGCGCCGACGAGGCGGTGGCGCGCATGGTGACCACCCTCACCTATATCACGGTTCTGATTTTTGCCGTTGTCATTGCCTTGGGCGCACTTGGGGTACAGACGACCGCATTTGCTGCCCTCATTGCAGCGCTCGGTCTTGCCATCGGCTTGGCGCTGCAGGGCGCCTTGGCGAATTTTGCAGGTGGCGTGTTAATCCTCACCTTCCACCCCTTCAGGATCGGCGATCTTGTAGAGATCAATGGATCTACAGGCGTTGTCGAGGATATTCAAATTGTGAATACGGTCTTGGCCGCGGGTGATGCCAGTATCGTGATTATACCAAATGGGCAGGTATCGAGTGGCAAGATCACGAACTTCTCTACAAAAGGGATACGCCGCGTGGACATGGTTTTTGGGATTGGTTACGATGACGATGTTCAGCAAGCCCAACGAATCCTTACCGAGATCATCACATCCCATGAGCATGTGCTTGACGATCCGGCGCCGACGATCCGTGTCATGACATTGGCTGACAGTAGCGTCAATTTCGCAGTTCGGCCGTTTGCCAAACTGGAACATTATTGGGACGTTTATTTTGATACTACGGAACAGGTGAAAGTACGCTTCGATCAAGAAGGCATCTCCATCCCCTATCCACAGCAAGATGTCCATATCATCCAGCCGGGCGACGGCTCTTAAAGTCACATCCAAGGGGTCAAATATGACAAAATCTGAATTCCGAGAGCAAGGTAAAGCCTTACGCAAACAAGTTCCGCGCAGCAAGCATGGTGTGTGGATGCCGGCAGCTGATCGACCCAATCCTATCACATTATTGCAGGCGCAGGACGTAGGCCGCTTGTCACATTTGCTGCCTTACAAGTATGGCCGTATGCTGGAGTCTCCCTTTGCTTTTTTACGCGGTTCGGCAGCTGTAATGGCAGCGGATTTAGCCAACACACCCTCAACCGGCAAAAACGTGGTTCTGTGTGGCGACGCCCATCTATCCAATTTCGGTGTTTTTGCCACGCCTGAGCGAGAATTTGTCTTTGATATCAACGATTTTGATGAAGCCCATCCTGGGCCGTGGGAATGGGACTTAAAACGCCTGGCCGCGAGCGCCGTTGTCGCCGGACGGCAGAATGGTTTCAAGAATAAAGTGTGTAGAAGACTCGCTGCCACTGTCGCTACATCCTATCGTAAAGCGATCTACCGTTTCTCGAAGATGAGCACCATGGATGTTTGGTATTTCCATGTAGATGCGGAGGATGTGTTAGCGGTTTTTGAGGAAAGATCTTCTACAAAAGGGAGACTGGGCGCCGCAAGGATGTTGGAGAGGGCGCGTAAACGTACTCAGGCACAGACTTTGGACAAGCTTACCGAGATGATTGGTGGGCGCAGGCGATTTATTAGCAGGCCACCTCTTTTGGTTCCTTTCAACGAGGATTCGATTCCGATAATGATGATGGGGCAAGAGGGGGCACCGATGCAACCGAAGCAGAACGATGCCTTGTTGTTTACCAGAGACAGTGCCGAGCACGCATGGCGTGGCTATCTGGAGAGTCTTCCCGACGAAAGGCGATTTCTTTTGCAGCGCTTTCGCATTGTCGATGGCGCCTTGCGTGTCGGTGGTGTAGGGAGTGTGGGTACTCGTTGTTCGATCCTACTTTTGGAAGGAGGTGATAGCAAAGAGGACGCTCTTATCTTGCAACTAAAAGAGGCCAGAACCTCTGCACTGGAAGCTTACTTGCCCAAACGTTCCTATTCTATCTCATACAAGCAACAGGCAGAACGCGTTGTCACTGGCCAGCGATTGATGCAGGCGGCGAGCGATCTCTTCCTGGGTTGGCATACGAGCCTTGTAACTGATACCGACTATTACTGGCGGCAATTGAAGGATATGAAGGGTTCGGTGGATGTTGCTGCGTTGGATGAAGACGGCCTACAAGCTTATGTTGGTGTCTGTAGTGTATGCCTGGCGCGGGCCCACGCTCGAACGGGCAATGAAGCGGCAATAGCCGGCTATCTAGGCAGCAGCGATGTCTTTTCCAAGGCGATCTCCGATTTTGCCATAGCTTATGCCGATCAGACTGAAAGAGATCATCAACTGCTGGTCGAAGCCGTGGCATCCGGTCGAGTTGCCGTAGAGATAGAAGACTAAATCATAAAATCACCCTCTTTTCAGGAGCTTTGGAATTATGCCACGTTTATTGACTGGAACCCGATTTCTCATTGTCGTCCCCGTAATTGGTCTGGCTCTCGCCGCCGCCGCCTTCTTTGTCATTGGCGGTTTTAATCTGATTCGGTTGGTTGTCGAAAGTTTTTTGGCCATTGTTGGATTGGCAGAAGCACATCACACAGACGTACCTGTTGAAATTGAAATCATCGAATATGTACATACATTTTTGATCGGGACGGTCCTGTATATCACGGCGGTTGGTCTCTATCAATTATTCATCGAGGAGATTCAGTTCCCTGGCTGGTTGCGTATCGACAGTACCGAGGAGTTGGAGACCAATCTTATAGGTGTTACCGTCGTTGTGCTGGCGGTCAATTTTCTGGGTATTACATTTACCGGCGATCCCAGCCTTCTATTTGAGTATGGCGCCGGAATCGCTCTACCTATTGCATCATTGGCGCTGTTCGTTGGCCTGCGCACATGGTCTACGCATCTTTCAAAATCTGATGAACGAAAAGATAGCTTGGCCGCCAGTGGTGAAGAGGACAAGAGCTGAACACATTTCAATGTGAGTTTCAGTTCAGTGTAAGCACCTGGCGACTGTTCCCAGACTGCGCTAAGAAAATCAGGCCCCGCTGGGGCAAGTAGCAGGGTTTTTAGTTGTGACAATACCATTTAGTTGACATAATCACTTTTCCACAAGGTCGCAGGCGCGAGTGCATTTGCAAAGGTTGAACTTGCCACTCGCAACGTGCCACTTGCCACAAACATTGACAAAAAGTTGTTGATCATTTTGCGTTAGCGCCTAAGGAGGCCAAATTGAGTACTTTCAAACGAGTATTACTTTATGCCGGTATGGTGATCAGTATTGTTATGCTAGTGCTTGCCGCCACCGCACTCATCGGAACATGGGCTGTAAATACGCCAGCTACTGAGAAAGTGCTTGATATTGTAGTCCCCATCACCGAGACTTTACAGGGCGTAGAACAGCTTACCAGTGAAACGGGCGTCGCTCTTGAGGGCATATCGGCGGGATTCGTGCAGGCAGAGCAGCGGGTAGAAGAGATCGGCGACGAGGTCAACGAGGCCAACGTCGCTGTAGAGGCGATCTCGGCGCTTGTTGGCGAAGATATCACACCTAAACTGGATGCAACCCGAGAAGGTGTGCGTTCGATCTATGACACTTTGGGCGCGATTCAGGGGGCTGTGCAATCCTTTAATGCCATGCCTTTTCTCGATTTAGAGCTGCCCGGTGACGAAGAACTGGGACAGGCGCTTACCGGGATGGAAGAGATCGTCGTCCAGGTGCAAGATCTCAATGAGGCGCTGCAAGACCAGAAAGAAGAGATCGTCAGTGGTGCTGTCGATCAGGTCAGCCAGCCTCTTAACAGGCTAGAGACGCGTGTGAGTGACACCAGGGCGAGGCTTCAGAATTTCGAGAATCGAACCGGAGCGGCTATTGAACAGATGCTATATGTTCAAGAAAATGCAGGGCGCTGGATCGACATACTGTCTATCATCATCACATTGATCCTGATCTGGTTCATCATCTCACAGGTTGCTATGTTCGTGCTGTGTAGAGGCATACTTCAGGGCGCAGAGATGAACTGAAGTCAAATCTATCAAAACCTCGACGACGGTAACTGCACTGCCTCTTACCGCACGTGGCGCTCAGCTTGTCGAGGATTCCACAAGCTCAATGATCGCTTTGATGCCGCGCCACAAAGCGCCAATCCCAGGCGAGTACGCAGGATTGATTAATCCCGTTTTTGCAGAGGACGAGTCGCTTGCAGGGGTGGCCGAGATCAAAGCTCTGCTGCGTAACACTAAGTTTCCTTGGTCAAGACCGCCACGCCATACGGAATGAGTAGCATCTCTCCCTCTACACTCGTTTGGGCGATGTGGTCGTAGGCTACAAATGGCAACGATATCTTTTGTTCTTGCAACAGGTGATTGATGATGATGTAGATCTCTTGCCGATCTTCCCGGGTGCGCTGGCCGATTTCTATGCCCTCTGGCACCTCAAAGGGCGGGCGCACGAGGGCCGTCCTCGACATATGCTTAAGCATATCAAAACATGCTTTGTCGTCGAGATAAGTGCCCACGTAATAGACCATACCGCGGCCATTAGGATGCACTGTAATCGCAATCTGGTCGTCGAGCCAACCGTTGGCCTGACCATAGCGGGCGACGACAACCCCGTTTTTACCAACCAGGTTCAGACGCTCTCTCTGCCCATTGTCTGGCAACACCTGTAAACCAGTTGGCCTTGACCGGAACGGGTTTGTCTAGCGCATAATACTCTTCGACTTCTACACCGGCGATCTCTGCCAAAGGGCCAGGCGGCCGGTTGGGTAGCAGGGCATCAAATTCATCTTTGACACCGGTACGATTGGTAAGGACTAGATAGCCGCCACGCTTCAGGAAACGCTCGATCGAGTCAACACAATCGGGAGATACCATGGTCAAGGCCGGAGCGATCACCAAGTGATAGGGGGTCAGATCGGCGCCAGGGGCGATGATATCGGTGGTGATGTTCAGACGCGCCAGGGGCCGATAATAGCTGGTCAGGTGCTCGACATAATCAAAATCTTTGTGATGAGGATTGGCCTGAATCGACCAGCGACTGTTGTAGTCGTTTAAGATGGCTGCCTTGGCTTTGATAGTCGAGCCCGCAAGCAAGGGGCCGACCCGATCTAGCTCCCCGCCCAGCCACTGCGCTTCGGTATAAAAGGGGCGGGTTTGGCCGGACTGATCCAGAAGGGAACCATGGTATTGCTTCTGTCCATTCAGCGCCGCTCTCCACTGCCAATAGAGGATCGCGTCCGCGCCGTGGGCAATAGCGTGCCACGCCATCAAACGTGCTTCACCCAGGTTTAGGGCATTATTGATTCCCGACCTGTTGACATTGCCCGGCTGTGTCTCCATCAGCCAAAAATTTTTCTGCTTGAACCCCCGCACTAGATCATGGCTGGCCCCGGATGCGGTATAATCCAAATGCCCTGTTCCCAGGTACCAATCCCACGAGACGATATCAAGATCTTCGGACATCTCATAGTGGTCGTAGCGGTCAAACCATTTCATATAGTTATGGGTAATCCACACATCTTCAGCGAGATGCGGTCGAAGATGATCGATCTGCAATCTCTGGAATCTACAATAACTGTCGGTGACAAATTGCTTGAACGCCATCACCAGGCCAGGATTGTGGCGCCCCATAGGCATGGGAATCTGTGTCCAATCGCAATAAGTCTGGCTCCAATGAGGCGTTGTCCTGTGCTCGTTAAGTGTGTCGAGCGCCCCAAAGCGCTGTTGCAGATACGCCTGGAAGCTAGAATGGCAGCGCTCGCAATAGCAGATTCTACTGAATTCGTTGTCCAGTTGCCAGCCAATTACATGTGGATTCTGACCAAAGTGCTGACCCATGGCTTCGACAATGCGCTCGACCGCGGTGTGGTATTCGGCTGAATTCACGCAGTAGTGCCTGCGGTTGCCAAACTGAACCCTGCGGCCAGTTTCATCGACGGGTATACACGCTTCAGAAAGGCGTTGTCCTTCTGCATCTGGTGGACGAGATAAAATCTCTATTCCTCTTGCTGTTGCGCAACTATATGGAACATCATGTAATTTGCCTTTGT
>PIVW01001074.1 GCA_003353825.1 Chloroflexota bacterium | reverse complement strand
GGATGGTGGTAGCCTTCCAGGGTGGAGGTAAAAACCCAACTGTGGCTGGTTCCGCTGAGGTAGTCGCCATATCGTTCGGCTTCAAAAGTCACCAGGCCATCTTGTTCTAAATAGGCTCCTTGAGGGGTTTTGATGTTGGTGACTACGCTTTCGGTCAGGGTGCGGCGATTGCCCACTTTGTCCAGGGCATAGCTGTAGGTGGCGATGGTGTTGCTGGCGGTAGTGTGGCTCAATTGGGTTAGGCGTCCAGCCTCATCATAAATATAGTCGCTGTTGAGGTTGTGGGGCATGGTCAGGCTATCCAGGCGGTTGGCATCATCATAATTATACCCAAATTGACCATTTTGCCAATCGGTTACCGTATCAAGGCGATTGGCGGCATCGTAGGTGTAGGTGACCACCTGATTGTTGGGGTAGATGAGGTGGGTGCGATTGCCGGCGGCGTCGTACCTATAACCCACATGTTGGTTGGCCCCGTCGGTGACATCGCTCAGGCGATACAGTTCATCGTAGTCGTACACGGTTGGGCCGCTACCATCACTCATTGTGGTGCGGTTGCCCACAGCGTCATAGCTAATTTGAACGTCGGAGATGCTGTCAGAGTAATCAATCTCGGTCAAGCGGTTAACCCGATCATGATAAAAGGTAGTAATCGCTCCGCCTTGTCCGGCAATGGTATTGGCATCGGTTATAATGGTCCGATTGCCCACCCGGTTATAGCCGTAACGGGTGGTATAACCCTCGGCATTGGTCTGCTCTATCCGCCGATTGAGGGCATCATACTGATAGTGGGTGGCATACCCCCGGGCAGCGGTAATGACGGTGCGGTTGCCCACCTGGTCGTAGCCATAGTGGCTGCTAACGTTGGTCTGCTGGTCGATGGGGCCGCCCTCGATATAATTTTCGGTCACCAGAATGAGGCGGCTAAGATTATCATACCCATAGCGGGTGGTGATGGTATTGGCGGCATCGGCGCTCTTTTTGAGCAGGGCGATCAAGGCCTCATCCGCCAAACTGAAGATGCGCCCCAGCAACAGCCCCCCTTCTGAACCGGCATACTTCAGTAAACCCGTTAGGCCCAGTTCAGAGGCAATGCCGGTCAAAGAATCAAAGACACCCGTCACTAACCCCTTAAGCGCAGACAAGAGTTGGGTGGCGCTATCCCAGACG
>PIVW01000448.1 GCA_003353825.1 Chloroflexota bacterium | reverse complement strand
TGGCCGCAGCCGCAATCGCCCTGATATACGACAAATACCATGGCTCGCAGATCAAATCTCCCGGTGGTTATTTGCGCGGTATTGTCGCCAAAGGCATTGAAGGCGAATTGCATCTGGAGCGAAGCTTTTATGGGCGGCTTGGCGGGGCAGGGGTGTGATGGGAGGAGAAACACTAGCGATGCAGAATATTGGCTTGAACCAATATCAGTTCTGGACTATATTCCGATCATGACCTGGGCTATTCTCGAACATCCGGATTTCGCCCAGGAACGTGAAACGCTGCCTGAAGAAGTGTCAGACAGGCTTGATGCGGTCATTTTACTTCTTGAGCAATACGGTCCGCAGTTGGGTCGCCCACATGTCGACACCCTTGTTGGCTCCGAGCATGCGAATATGAAGGAAATTCGGATAAAAGGGCAGGGGGTGTGGCGGTTTGCCTTTGCTTTTGACGAAGAACGCAATGCTGTTGTTCTCGTCGGAGGCAACAAGCAGGGCAAGAACCAGAAACGGTTCTATAAGAGGCTGATCACAACGGCTGATAGGCGTTTTGGGGATTGGCTTGAGGCGGAATAAAAGGAAACATGATGGCAAAGCTCTCAAAATCGGCTTTTTCCAATGCGGGTGATCGCATTCGTGGCCTGCCTCAGGCAAAACAGGAGCGTATTAAGGTGCTCGCAAACGAATTGGCGGCAGAACTGCATCTAGCTGAGATCAGGAAAGCGTTATCGATCACTCAAAAAGACCTTGCCGACAGAACAGGCCTGACACAAGGAGAAGTTTCCCGGTTTGAAAACGCCGAATTGACGGGGGCCAAAATCGGGACGCTGGAACGCTATGTGGAAGGTATGGGTGGTTGTTTACGTCTCGTAGCGGAGATGCCGGATGGTACGGTCGCTGAAATTCCGATGAAGAAGGGGAAACCTGTTAAATCGGGCATCAGCGCGGCTTGATAGCGCATCGCAAACCAATTGAAACCAGATACTGAAAGGGATCAATTGTCCAAACTGGACCGTTTATGGCTTCGCGTTGCGATTTTTTTGCCGGATGTCGGTGGCATTCCGGATCAAGGACAATATTTTTCCTATTTCTGGGATGGGTCAACTGTAAGTCAGGTAAAGAACCTTAGCACCAGAGAGGTGTTTTCAGTGCTGGAATAATAGAAGCCGATTTCACATTTCGAGTGCATGTTGTCTAATTTAGGTTCATTTTGCCCCTCCAGCAACCGATTCCTGAGAGGTTCAAACGTATGACGCGACAAAGAAAGGTTTTGGTCCTCTCGGCACTGGCGGCTTCGGGTTTGCTTCTCGCTGTTGGCGCATTGTACAAACCCCTACGCGTTCTTGCCCCCGAAACATTTGGACTGAATGTTTGTCTGATGATATCTGCGTGGAAGACACAGATACGCTCGCTGAGGCCACCGCGTTACGAGATAATGCTATAAACTTTGTAGAGGCAAATTTGGGACCCCTTCGTGAAACCCCACGCGTCCTGTTTTGCAACTCAAAGGATTGCTTCACGCGCTTTGGAAACCCCAAACCTTCTGCTCTGTATGTTTGGGGCATTGGGACAATAGTCATCAACGATAGAGGATGGCTCAATCACATTGTTAGGCATGAATTCATCCATCATTGGCAAGCTGAAAATTATGGTGCATCACAATCGCTACTTCATCTGCCCAAATGGTACATTGAAGGCATGGCCTACTCATTGAGCCAGGATCCAAGGGTGCCGTTGCCAGGAGCAGGTTTCGAAGAGTACCGTTCCCAGTTTGATGAATGGCTTGCCTCCGGCAATGATTGGCGGATACCGCCTCAATAGCCGGAGCGCCACGCAGCGTGTGGTATAATCCTGCTCCCTACCGCAATTCACCTCAGCAGCTATTTTATCTATAAGAATACCTTGCAATTTGCATTAATATGTTGCAAGATGCAAGATATGATATTGCGCTGGATAACAGATAAACTGCAAAGAAATATCGCACGCAACCCTGCTGTGGCGCTCCTTGGCGCACGTCAGGTGGGTAAAACGACGCTTTCGCAGTATATCTCAAAAGATATCACTTCCATATATCTTGATCTGGAATCTCCAGAAGATTTGGTGAAGCTCAGCGATCCGACAGGTTTTTTAAGAAGCCATAGCGATAAGCTGGTGATTCTTGATGAAATCCAGCGCGCGCCGGATTTGTTCGTGGTATTGCGCGGATTAATTGATAAAAACCGGCAAATTGGCCGCGACGGTAGCCAGTTTCTTTTACTGGGATCAGCTTCTATGGATTTGCTGAGGCAATCCTCTGAGAGTTTGGCAGGCCGTATCAGTTACGTTGAAATGAGCGGGCTGAACGTTCTGGAGACCGGCAAGAAAAGACAAGACATTCAGAAGCTTTGGTTGCGTGGTGGTTTTCCAAGAAGCTACCTGGCCAAGGATGACAACTCTGCCATGGAGTGGATTGAAGACCTCATACGCACCTACCTGGAACGTGATGTTCCGCAAATGGGTTTTAGCGTATCTGCCAGCAAATTGCGTCGATTGTGGACAATGCTTGCGCATCTGCAGGGCGAAACCGTTAATATGAGCAAGCTGGCCTCGAATCTTGAGGTCGGACGCGCGGCCGTTACTCATTACATTGATATCCTGACTGACCTATTGTTGGTCCGTCGCATTGAGCCATGGCATGCAAATGTCAAAAAGAGGCTAGTCAAGTCACCGCGCTACTATGTGCGTGACAGCGGCGTGTTGCATAGGCTACTGGGGATTGGTAGCTATGACGCTCTGCTTTTCAATCCCGTGCTCGGCAAAAGCTGGGAGGGGTTTGTCGTGGAAAATATCCATTCGGTCTTGCCGCGCCTCGCAGAAACTTATTTTTATCGTACCTCTGCCGGTGCAGAAATAGACCTGGTGATCAAGATGCCGAATGCGGAAGTATGGGCGGTAGAAATCAAACACGGCGTTGCACCGAAACTCGGTAAGCATTTCAGCAATACGTGTGATGATGTTGGCGCGGCCCGAAAATATGTCGTCTATGGTGGTGATGACGAATTCCCCGTGGGGGATAATATACGTATGATTTCGCTTCAAAAACTGATGCAAGCGTTACAAGCGTAAGCCTATGTATGTTGGTCAGCTGACAATCACATTTGAGTTACCAAAAAAAGACCAATCTCACTATTATCATAGCCCTGCAGCCTTTGTCAGATTTACGCGGAAGCGATCGCGACGGCGCTGATAGCGCCTGGTCATCTGAGGCGAGGCGTGTCCTAGTTGTTTTTGAACATAGCGCTCATCAATTTCTGCGTAGGAGGCAAGCCCTGCGCGCAGCGAATGGCCTGAGAATAGCTTAACACGCTCTGCATCGGGCAGATCGAGCCGAAGGCCGGCCTCTAACATGGTGCGTTTGATCAGTCGGGCGACGTGCTTGTCGGAAAGCCGATCAGCTTGAACCCCGCCATTGTTACGTGTCACTCGCCGGAAAATCGGGCCATGGGCAATCTTGGCATAGTGCAGCCATTGTTCAAGCGCATGAACAGGGCAGGTCTGTTCTGAAGAGCCACGGGCCACCTCTGCTTCTTTCCAACCGGTTTTGGTCTTCTGAATGATCACCGCGCCGCCCTCTTCGATTTCAACCCAGCCTTTGCCCTCATCGGTGTCGCCGCGATTGACATCAAGCCCCACGATCTCAGAGCGCCTTAGACCCGCGGCATAGCCGATCAGCAAGATGGCGCGATCACGCATGTCTCTGAGACCAAAGGAGAGCAGGCCGGCCATTTCCAGGAGCTCTTCAGGCGAGATGGGCTCCTTTTGCTCAGGCGGTTTGGCGTGCTTGCGGCGAATGCCGGCAAGAACCGTGGCGATATGCCGATCCTTGCGATCAAGGCGCTGGCCACGTTGAGTATAGTTCCATGAAAGGCCGGACAGCCGGCGTTCAATCGTGGAGACGGCGAGGGCAGTAGAGCCGTCCTGGGGTGCGGCGCATTCGGTGATATAAAGACCGATCAGTTGGGGATCCGGGGTTAGGTGGCCACTAAGTGGCTCTGCACCGCGGCGGCGGCACCAGCTGGAAAAATGCGCCCAGTCATTCTCATAGGCCTTGTTTGTGTTCTCGGCCGTCGCCTTGTTGGCATAATCGCGGGCCTTGTCGACCAGGCGCTCCAATGAGCCGGAACCGGCGACGTTGTCTGGAACACTGATTTTGCTGCGTTCGGTCAAGACACCACGTGTTCTCTCGTCGAGCTGAGCGTTAATCGCGGTAGATTGGAGCGCTGAGCTCAAAATCTCAGCATTTTGGTGTCGTTTATTGTGAGGCTCTTCCTGTCGTTTTTGTTTCATCGGTGGAATCTAAGTCAGTGACTCTGTTCGATTCATATTCATGGTTCATTTTTCGGATTCTAGTTGAATCGCTGGACTTTTGATACTGTTTTTGTGGTTTTGCCACGGTGGACGGATCAAACATCAATATGGCCGGGCCGAGTTCCTCTCAGCATGTCGGGTCCTGGGTATCAGGGATCCGAAAAGCAAAGAGACCTATTGACAGGAAGAGTCCAGAGATTGAGCAAGAGCCCTGTCCACCGATTGAGTGGAAACTTCCTCGACGAAATCGTCGGTTTCGGGCGACTCCACCCATGAAACTAAAACGACATCAGGCGACCATCTTGCATTCGTGACGGGTAAAATGCTATCATTGCAGTCGTGTAGGAGAATTTGCCATCATGAGCACCATGACGATTAGAAATCTGGATGAAAAGGTTCATAAGCAGATCAAGA
>PIVW01001073.1 GCA_003353825.1 Chloroflexota bacterium | reverse complement strand
AGAAGGACTGCTACGCGAGTGCGGTCATCCAGTTCGAACCCGCCACAGCAGGACGCAACAGTGCCATACCCTTCGGAAATACACTTGAAGCTAATCTCAAATACCATCGCTGCAAAATCTTCGAAGGGGGTGGCGTCAATGTCTATACCTGCGGTACGGACACCACGTATTCATATTCCGGTTCTAGCGGCACAGATCTCAAGCAAACGGAAGCCGAATTCTACATCGACATCCTGCCCAATACCTTGGATAAGCTATTCAATTGGAATGTCAAGGACCCTGTGAGTAAGATGACCTACGCTGATTTTAACCCGGACGTAGATAATGATGGACTGATCGCAGACGAAGAGAACAAACTGGAGACCAACGCCACTCTTTGGGACACTGACGGCGATGGACTCAGCGATGGCTGGGAGAAAACCAATATCGCTCTGGGCGTCAGCGCCACACTAAGCGATACCGACAGCGACGGGCTCTCCGATAAAGATGAGATGATCCTCGGCACCTCTGCCGACGTTGATGATTCTGATAGTGATGGCCTCTTAGACGGAGAGGAAGTCTGCCGTTTGGACAACCAAGGCAACCTCGTGGGAGGATGGCAGGTCAGCCAGGTTGGCAATTACTGGACATGCTCTGATCCCATGAACGTCGATCATGATGGCGATGGCCTGATCGATTCTCAGGAAAAACTAATCGGGACCAGCCCCTATTCACCCAATACGGCGCCGGGTTTGCGCGTCACTGCCAATCCCTCGGTGATCTATAACGGAGGACTTGTCATTGTCTTGCGAGCAGGTGACCCCTTAACTGTCACGATTCGTGTGAACAATACGACAAGTGAGATTATCAATAACCCCATGTCATTGGACTATAGCACCACCGTTCTCGATGTTATGCAAGTGGTCTCGCAGACCGGATCGGTTGGTTATACTCCCCCCGAACCCATAATCACTGCCACGGGTCTTTCATGGGGCTTTGATTCCAAATCCAATGTACTGCACTCCGTTGAAGAGATGACCTCCACCCTCAGCACCGGTGCGCTGCCAACCATTCAGACCTCACAGATCACCACGATGACGGCGACGCTATTCTACACCGACGCCTTCGACAGTAGCCTGCTGAAATCGATCACACAGACGGTGAGCGTTCGGGTGGATGAAGATGCTCCTAGTT
>PIVW01000447.1 GCA_003353825.1 Chloroflexota bacterium | reverse complement strand
CTTCGAACCGAAACTTGGTTCCAGCGCCTCTATCTGGATCTGGGAGGCTACCGTCTTTTTGCCTAAATCTGAGCACACTATATATGGGCCTGTCACGCGAAATCCCAAAGAGCCAAAAATCCTCTCACTTTGATCAACATAAGAAGGACACCACGAACATGCCAAGCAACTTAAGAACTTTAGGGCACACAGATATCGAAATTACAGCCATTGGCTTAGGAGTCATGCAGTTTGCCGGGGGATCGGGCATAATGCGCATGATGTACAGAGGCGTGACCGAGGGGAATATGAACGATATTATCCAGGCAGCGCTTGATGGTGGGATCAATTGGTTTGATACCGCGGAGATGTATGGCAAAGGGCAGTCGGAATTGGGTTTGGCGCGCGGGCTGAAAACGGCAGGTCGAGCCAACGGCGATGTGGTGATCGCCACCAAGTGGTGGCCTCTTTTCCGCACAGCAGGCAATATCCCCAAGACCATCGACCAACGTTTGCTCTATCTCGAAGGTTTTGATATCGATCTCTACCAGATTCACTGGCCCTTTGGTTTTTCTGCCGTCGAAACACAGATGAACGCCATGGCCGATCTGGCGGAGGTTGGGAAAATACGTTCGGTGGGGGTCAGCAATTTCTCAGAGAAACAGATGCGACAGGCGCATACGGCACTGGCCAAGCGCGGCCTGCCCCTGGCATCAAACCAAGTGCACTACAGCCTGCTGGCGCGAGACATCGAATACAACGGCGTCCTGGACGCGGCCAAGGAACTGGGCGTCACCATCATTTCATATTCCCCACTGGATTCCGGCCTGTTGACCGGCAAATTCCACAAGGATCCAGAAATGTTAGCCAAGGTGCCGCGTGGTCGCAGAATGCGTTTTAATCGCCAGATCGAATCCTCTCGCCCCTTGATTGCTGTGCTGGATGAGATCGCCCTCTCGCATGGTGTGACCACTGCGCAAGTTGCTCTTAATTGGCTTGTCAATTTCCATGCTGAAACAGTCACCGCCATCCCCGGCGCATCCAAGGTGAACCACGCGCGTGAAAGTGCCGGTGCTATGGATATTGCACTTTCAGCAGCGGAAATAAAGCGAATCGATGAGGCTTCAAGCTAGAAGGCAGCACACTGAGATCCCGACACCACGAAGATGCCGGGACTTGGGTGTCTACCCTTCAACGCGCCTAAATTCAATACCAAGAAGCAGGGCGACCTTTTCTGCGGTGTCGGCCCATCGCCCAAAAGCCAAGGCCTGATGGTGCGAGCCGCCCGCCCGACTGAAACGAGTTAGGAAGTCACTGAGATCGCCATCAGGACTGAATTTGAAGTGGGGCCGTCCCGGGTCGGCGATATAGGGAAAATCGACCACCTCCCCTCGGTGACGACGAGCTTCAGTTTGCCTCCTACCACCGTCGTGAGGCCGACCAGGGTGACTTCACCCGGTTCGAGGTTGAAAGTCAGCAAGAGCAGATCCACTTTCAAGTCGATCAGACGTAGTTCGCTGCGTAACAAGTGGATGGGCTCATCGTTACGCTCCATTTTGTAATTGCCCTCACCCATGTGCATCATCAGAGCGGCATTGCCGGCAAAATCCATCGTGAACATCTCGGTGATCTTAGCCTTAGCCTCGCCACACAATGCTCGCATCATGGCAACCGCGGCAGCGCTGGTGACATCCCCCTCACCGCCAAAGCCACCACCTTTGCCTAGCAGTTTCGATGAAGCGAGGAAGGGTAGAGTGTCCAGGCGCTGTGCCTCGCCGATGGCCATGAAGTGGGCGGCGAATCCATGCATGCCCCTTTGCTGCATGATCTCGCGAAGAGCCCATTCCAGGCGAGAACTGGCTTCGTGCATGTCTGAAGTGATGCCATCCTAGAACTGACTTCGATCTCGATCCTCCGCCATCTGTTGATCGAGTGCGGCTTGCGGAGCGGCTTGAGCCTGCGCGGCAACATCCTGCATGCAATATGACGCACGGTGACACCGATTTGGCTGAGCAGGGCTGTTTCGTCGATGGCGAAATCACCCATCCCTTCCATCGGGTAGCCAACCAGGCGGGTAGCCAACCAGGCCTATCTTCATGTTGCGCGTCGCTTTCACGGTGCGAGCAGCATCACACCAGCGCTTTATCTGCGCCAATGTCTGTTCATCTTTGTAGTGACCGGTGACGAGGTTGAACTCGCGTCCGGCCCGCAACAGCACATTAGATAGGTCTTGCACACCATGCATTCCGTGATTTAAGGTGGTCTCGAATGAAGCAGTCTCTTGTGTAACGGCGAATAGCTGCTGGGTGTTAAAATCAGGACGGGGTGTGATTTATTACGTTAAAAATCGATCTTTACAACTTTGGGAATCATCTACCAACGGGATGGAATCCCTGGCTCAAAGTACAAAGTGCCGTTGGTTGGGCGCTCTCGCCCTCAGACGCTCGCATGCTGGCAAACCAGGGCCTGAGGGGGCCCAAAAGGGCCTTCGTAGTTTCAGCGACGAATTCCATTCGGTTCGTGGAAACGCCAGAATTGTAAAGGAGGCAAGTGCTCAGATGCTCAGAATGAAGCACGCCGAATGCCTGCTATTCCGGAGACAGACTTCTTGACAAGGGGAGCGTTATCTATATAATATGACTATTTAGTCACATGACTGCTCGGTCACATTGGTTTCCAATCAGTATCACTCATCTTGCTCAGCAATTTACAATGCCAAAACAAACTTTCTTCAACCTGCTAACGCAGAAACGGGAACAGATCCTTGATGTGATCATCGACGAGTTCGCGGAGAATGATTACGCCAATGTGTCGATCTCCCGTATCGTCGCCAATGCTGGCATCGCCAAAGGTAGCTTTTATCAATACTTCGAGGATAAAGATGACCTCTACAACTATCTCTATGATCTGATTGCACAAGCCAAAACAGAGATGTTCTCGCTGGATCATCCCGATCCGCAACATATTGGCATCTTCGCTTACATGCGTTGGATTTTGGAAAACAGTGTGCAGTTCGAGCTACAGTATCCTCGTTTTGCCAAGATAGGATATCGGATGCTCAATGGCGGCGAACATGAAAATGAGATGTTTGTCCGTGCTCGGACAAGTTCACAGCAGGTCTATCAGCAGCTTGTGGTGCTGGGCAAACAACAAGGCGATATCGCTCCAGACATTGACGAGGAACTGGCAGGCTATATTTTCGGCATGGTCTTGTCAGATCTAGGCCGGTTCATGATCGACAAGGTAATCAGTGAACGGGGCAGTGACTGGCAGGGCAAACGACCCCTTTATGAAATGCCGGAAACCAGGGATATGTTCATCCAGACACTACGCATTCTCGAATTTGGTATGGGTGTACGTAACCCCGAACATCCGGTATTGGATATCTAGTACCTAAAATCGTAGTTTTCATCAATCAGGAGGACAAACATGGTCACCTACATCAAAATGGCTTGGCGCAACATGTGGCGCAACTGGCGGCGCACCGTCATCGCCCTGTTAGCTATCATTCTAGGCCTGATTCTGCTGCTCTTCTTCGACGGCTTTATCAAGGGCTCAGATCAGGCTATCTATGGCAATGCTGTGCGACTTTACGGCGGCAACATTCAGGCGCACGACACCGGCTACCGGGAAAAGGCCAGACGCCTACCCATCCTGCCGCTGGCTGATGCCGACGCAGTAATAGCCGCCGCCGCCGCCCAGCCTGAAGTGCTCTCGGCTACTAAACGCATCAAGACCGGCGGCATTATCAGCAGCCATGAAGGCGCCTTCCCGGTGGTGATCAACGCCATTGAACCTGAGATTGAGGCAGAATACAGTATCCAGGCTGAGAACATAACTGAAGGACGCTACCTGCGCGCAGGTGAGGGAGACGCCATCTTCATTGGCCGCGGCCTGGCCGATCTACTCGAATTAGGCGTTGGCGACCGCGTCAACCTTCTGGGGCGCAGCAAGCAGGAACAGATGCGCCAGCGCACCATGACCATCGTCGGCATCTACGATATCGGTATGCCCGAATTGGAAAAAGGCACCGTGTTCATGACACTGCCCGAAGCGCAAAGCCTCTACAACCTGCGTGACCAAGTCACCGAAGTGGCTATCAATTTGCAGGAAGTTGGGCAGGAGTCCAAAGTGGCGCAGGCACTTGTGGCATTGCTGCCCGGTTATGATATCGACACTTGGGACTCCTTGCAGCCGGAGATCAAGGAGACTCTGACCACCAAGCTGGCATTTACCAGTGTCATCGGTCTGATTGTAATCATCGTCGCCAGTATTGGCATCCTCAACATCCAGCTAATGGCCGTGTTTGAACGCACCCGCGAGATGGGTGTGTTGGCAGCATTGGGCATGAAGGGCCGTCAGATCATGGGCGTCTTCTTGCTGGAAGGTACGATGATCGGAGCGCTGGGCGCGTTCATCGGTTGTTTGCTCGCCGTGTTGCTGTTGGCATGGCTGGGCCGAGTTGGGATCGACTTTTCTTTCGCCTCCGGAATCGGCGGCGAAATGATGGCGCTCATGGGTGACCGTCTTTACCCCTATGTCGGCATTGCGGATGTGATTAGTCGCGGCATCACCGTCACCATTATCGTCATGATCGCTTCTCTTTATCCTGCCTGGCAGGCTTCACGCCAGCAGCCGGCGGAGGCATTGCATCATGTCTAAGCTAATATCTTGGGTAGTGGTTACATATTGACTGAAAATGTTCCAATTGATATTCTGCGTTAAAAGCAATCGAGCGGAGTACCATTCTGAAAACTCTGGAAAAGTCTAAAACGGCTGTTCGCACCCCTATA
>PIVW01001072.1 GCA_003353825.1 Chloroflexota bacterium | reverse complement strand
CAGAGGGACGTGTACAGCCATCTGGTCACCATCGAAATCGGCGTTGTAAGCAGCGCACACCAGGGGGTGCAACTGGATCGCCTTACCTTCAATCAACACCGGCTCGAAAGCCTGGATACCCAATCGGTGTAGCGTTGGCGCCCGATTTAACAATACCGGATGTTCACGAATCACCTCCGCCAGAATATCCCAGACCTCTGGAGGTTCACGCTCTACCATCTTTTTTGCTGCTTTAATGGTGGTCGCCAACCCACGGTGCTCTAGCTTGCCAAAGATGAAGGGTTTGAAGAGCTCCAAGGCCATCTTCTTGGGTATCCCGCATTGATGCAGCCTAAGTGTGGGGCCCACAACAATGACCGAACGACCGGAATAATCCACACGCTTGCCCAACAGGTTTTGACGGAAGCGGCCCTGTTTACCCTTGATCATATCTGCCAGAGACTTCAGCGGACGTCTGTTTGATCCGGTGATAGCACGACCACGACGGCCATTATCCAATAACGCATCGACTGCTTCCTGTAGCATACGCTTTTCATTGCGTACGATAATGTCAGGGGCGTTGAGATCGAGCAATCTCCTGAGGCGATTATTGCGGTTAATCACCCGTCGGTAGAGATCATTCAGATCAGAGGTAGCAAAGCGCCCACCATCCAGGGGTACTAGAGGACGCAGGTCTGGTGGCAGCACTGGCAAGGCATTCAACACCATCCATTCCGGTTTATTACCAGAATTCTGGAAGGCTTCCATCAACTTCAAGCGCTTGGAGAGTTTCTTGATCTTAGTTTCGCTATTAGTAGCGGGTATCTCCTCGCGCATACGGACAATCTCTTCCGGCAGATCAATCGCCTTCATCAATTGCTGCACCGCTTCTGCACCCATTTTGGCGACAAACTCATCACCAAACTCTTCTACCGCATCATAATACTGCTCATCCGTCAGCAATTGTCCCTTTTCAAGGGTCGTCATGCCAGGATCGCTGACGACATAGGACTCGAAATAAAGGATCCGTTCTATATCACGCAACGTCATATCCAACAGCAAACCAATGCGTGAGGGCAATGACTTTAAGAACCAGATGTGGGCGACAGGACTGGCCAACTCAATATGCCCCATTCGATCCCGGCGTACCTTTGAGGGCGCCACTTCAACGCCACACTTCTCACAGATTACTCCCCGGTG
>PIVW01000446.1 GCA_003353825.1 Chloroflexota bacterium | reverse complement strand
TGACCCCGAAGGTCACTTCTCTTCCCGTACCAACGGACACGATAAAAGCTACGTGCAATGACCTCGTCTGCAAGCGGTGACGAATCGTCGCGGATGATCGATCTCGCCACGGCGCAGAACGTTCTCAAGCAGGGGGCTATCGAGGAACAGGGTGTCATTCCCTGGAGTTCAAATTACGCGCTTCTCGTAAATGTGTCGTGGGGTGAGATTGAGCTGATGGGTATTTATAAACCAAGATGGGGTGAACGTCCGTTGTGGGACTTCCCCCCGGGTTCGCTTTATATACGAGAAGTTGCCGCTTATCTGCTGTCAGAGGGACTAGGCTGGGGCCTGGTGCCACCGACCCTCCTGCGAGAAGGTCCTTATGGTTTGGGATCGCTGCAAGTCTATATCGATAGCGATCCGGAAGAACACTATTTCAATCTCTATCCTCACTACGCCGATGAATATCGACGTATCGCCTTATTTGATGTGATTGCCAATAACGCGGATCGGAAGGGGGGACATTGCCTGTTGGACGACAATAAACGAATGTGGTCTATCGACCATGGAATCTGTTTTCATAGGGACTACAAACTGCGCACGGTGATTTGGGAATTTGCGGGCGAGCCAATCTCAACTGAGGATAGAAAGGGCTTGATAGCACTGAAAGATCAGTTGGCCGCCGGTACAGCCCTATATGATGAATTCTCCAGCCTGCTCAATAGCCATGAGGTCGACTCGATGTGCCGGCGTCTGGATATCTTGTTAACAGGCGGGCGGTTTCCATACCCCGACCCAGAACGTAGAAACCACCCCTGGCCGCCGATTTGATGGGCAAAGATGCGGAACATTGAGTCTGAACCTCGCTGATCCTTCTAAATAGGGACTTGTCAAACTACGGTTTTTCGCGTATTATATAACTGAAAAGCTGCTCTTCTCTCGGGGTAGTGATGCGTGTCTCCCCGCGCGTGTCTGTTTGGGCGTTTCTCTTTCTCAGTCTTGCAGTGTGACTTCAGAACCCCAACATCGCGCTTTACAATACCGCTTCGACTGAATTGGGAAACTAAATAAACGAAATTACATACGCTCGCAAGGAGGTAATGTTATCAGTGCGAATTCTGTTTGATCGTCGTTCGATTCTCTGCGCATGGCGCTTTCAAGCCAATGGAGGAAATATGCGTCACTACCGATTTTTATTGTTGCTCGCCGTCCTGCTGGTCTCACTGCTTACGATTGTGGGTGCAGAGCGGGCGGTGAGTCAGACGCCAACAGACCTGACTGCTTGCCAGGATTTTGCTTATTCGACCGAAGAGGATTTCGTTACACAAGGGCCGCTTCCAGGCGATGGAGATCCGATCATCTCAGATGGCGACTTGCTCAATCTCTCGCATACGGTGTGTATGCGTAATCGTGATCTATTACGGGTCTGGGATCTCGACATTGATCTGGGTCTGGACGCTATAGATGTGATCGATGGCAAAGGTGAGCTGGCAGCGTTTTCGACAGAACTCAACGATCCCGCAGGCCGCTTTACTGCTGGTGATCTACTGAATACCTGGGGGGCTACCATTCCCAACCAGGCCCTCTTGATTCGCCTGCAAATCCAAGGCGACCGCGGTTTGGACGCCGTACATTTCGTGGGCAAGAGCGATGCTATCTTCGCCTTCAACGAACTGGCAGCCTCCGTTCCTCGTGAGAAGTGGTTGGAGCAACCTACATTGTTGCTCGAACAATTGCAACGGCATGGCATTGATATCTGGTTCTCGATAGAGGGCACCGAGTTACTTGCCAGCACCGAGCCTGTACTGGATGGCGACCTGCTTTCCGTCCTCTTTGGAAGGGTGATTGCACCAAACAGCGTTCTATTGCCTGCCGGGATTCCTGCCGGTTTGCCTGCGCGTGGTGTCGACTTTGGGCTGGATGGGTTTACGGCATCACGCCGCTTTGTACAAGATGATCCCAGGCCAGAAGATGGGCATTTCACGACGGAGATCCTGTACCGCCAAAAACCACTATTCAGCGACGGTGATGTGCTAAAGGTGGGAAATGGCGTCGCCTATCCTGACACCACACTCTATGCACCGTTTGAGCCCAATGCCGATTTTCTGGGAACCGACGCCCTGCACATCAATCTGGGTGAACCGGATTCAGAGGGCTTCCTGCCCTTGATCTTGAAAATGTTGGGGAGGCGATCATGATGGACGACATGCATAGCCCACGCAATCGACACATCCAATTGCCCCCCACCAGGAGGAAATCGCACATGAAGAAGAAGAAGCTAGTACTAACAACCTTGATAACGTTGGTCTTTGCCCTGACACTCATGGGTGGGACCGTTCGCGGCCAGTTCAACTATCCACTGGATAATTGCCAACGTGGCGCTTTCTCGACCGAAGAAGATTTCATGATGAGCGAAAGTGAGCCCTACGATGGCAATCCTTACATCTCTGATGGCGACTTGCTCAGCCCCTCCGGCCAACTTTGTGCTCGTAATGCCGATCTCTTGCTCGCTTTCAATCCTGCAGGTGCTGCCCTGGCAGATCTGGGATTGGATGCGGTGGACATCATCGCTTTCGAGCGCAGAATCGTCGCCTTTTCCACGTCGTTGGATGATATCTTCAGTGCTTTCACCGCCGGAGATTTACTGTTCACCAACGGGGGCGTGATTCCCAACCTTGCCCTGGTCTCACCCTTTGGTATTCGCCATGACATCGGTCTGGATGCCGTGCAAATGATCGGCGAACCAGAAGCGATCCTTAGCTTCGCTTTTCTGGCGGCAGAGATGGATCGTGAAGAGTGGCTGAAAGAGGGACGTTTACAGCAAGAGTTACGAGAGCGCGGGATCGATATATGGTTTTCCATCGAAGGTACACATCGAACGTCCAGTGCAGGCCCGGTGCTCGATGGCGATCTGCTCTCTGCAGCTACCGGAACAATCGTCGCCCGCAATGCTGATCTATTGCCGAGCAGTGTCCCCGCCGGCATTCCTCAGCAAGGTGTCGATTTTGGTTTGGATGCGGTTACCCTCTCGAGCGACTATCAGCTTCAGGAGCCCGGCCCGATCTTCTACTCGACCGAGATCCTTTACCGTGGCAAGACCCCGTTCACGGATGGCGACGTCTTGGTCAGTGGCAATGGCATTGTGCTGCTTCACGAACTGTTGATCGCTGCCTGGCATCCCCGGGCTGACTTCCTGGGTTTGGATGCACTGTACATGCCTGTCGGCGGTGATGAGCCACCTGAGGATCCCAATATCCAGACGATGTGTGGTGATAGACCGGTAGCTGATTTTAACGGAGGCATTACGCCGATCGGCGGACCCGGCACCGGCCTCTATCGTGAAGATTCCGCCACCTCGCCCCCTGGCGATCCTCCGCGGCGGCCCTGTGGAGAGTACGTGCCTATCGATGGTTATCTACCGGCTGGTGGCGTCAATGAATTCCGAGTAGCTTATCGACCTGCCGGAGATCCAGTCCCCGCTATCGGTGCAGCCACGGGCATGCGAACCAGGTGGAAACTCTACGAATGGCACGGTTGGCCTATCAATGCCTGCATCCCCACTGGTAATCTGGAGACTGATGCCAACGGCTGGATGGATGCCTCGGACTATTTGGGCGCCAAAGATGGCACACTTACCGGATGCACCAATTCCGGTTTGCGTCTCGCCGTTTGGGACACCAACAACCACATGGGCTTCGGCCCGGCCAACAAAGATGGCCACTACGTGCTCTGGCTCGAGTGGGAGGACGGAGGTGGTGCGCTACTTCGCGAACCGCTGGAGCATCATCTGCAATTGGACAACACCTTGCCCAAGATCAATGATCTGGAATTGACCTACGACGCAGGTGGTACAATCAAGCCGCTGCCTCCTTGCGGTGGTGCTAGCAGTGGTACCAGTGTCTTCATGGTGAACGCCGATTTCGAAGATGATTACTACTGGAACTACTGGGTGCGCATACGTGGTGGTAATCCGCCGGCTGCCAAGGGCTATGGCCCGCACAATTACTACGATGGTACGCTGGAAGTCGTTAATACAGACGATACCGGCACCAATCCCGATGGCTCCATAGTGCTCTTGCGAGAAGTCTTCATGACCGACCTGGGTGCTTCCTTTACCGAATGCTGCTACGACCTTGACCTCTGGGTCCGTGATGCTGCGATCCGCCATAGTTTCAACCTGCGACATGCCAATGAAAATAGTGGCAGCAGCGCCTGGATAGCCAACTCCTGGCTGACTTTTTCTGCTTCACCTTAGTTAACATTGTAGCGGAGCCACGATCCGGCATCGCTAAAGAGGAACACCGGGATATGGAAATCCCGGACTGTTGCTAACCACGCTGGTGATGCACGATTCGTGCATCACCAGCTAGTACATTGAGGCGCAGGAACTGTACAGTTCGTAGTAGGCGATTTATCGCCGTCACCGCTGTGAAAAAGCGCTAAAGCGCTTACTACAAACTGTCGCTTTTTTTGCCGGTTTGTGCTAGATGTTCGAGCAACAGAGGTCGGGGTGGGATCAGGCTTGGTGTCGCGACCGCCACGCCCACCATTTAGGGAACGTGTTTTGCAGCCCTGGCGCGATCATCGAACCGGCGCTGAGTAGCCGTTTCGCCTCTTCCGGCTTGCACAGATAGAGGGCGCCTACCTCGCGATCCGCAAAATGGAGATGTGCCAGACCCCAGTCAGTCAACTGCCCGGCGTAAATCTGTTTCATCTGGCGGCTGCGCATTGCGGGGAATGTCTCATCGACACCGTAGTATTCATAGGCGTCATCCACTGAAAAAACCTCGGCAGGTTC
>PIVW01001071.1 GCA_003353825.1 Chloroflexota bacterium | reverse complement strand
AAATATTCAAGACACCAACGAAACGCTCTACTATCGTTTGGTGCAAAACCACATTACCGAGATGATGCCTATCATCTATACCCCAACGGTGGGTATGGCCTGTGAGCGTTTCTCAAAGAACTATCGCCGCAATCGTGGTCTATTTATCTCCTACCCACATAAAGACCGCATCGACGACATTCTCAATAACTCGACTCGTCAGAAGGTTAAAATCATCGTCGTTACCGATGGTGAGCGTATTCTAGGCCTGGGCGATCAGGGAATTGGCGGCATGGGTATCCCAATTGGTAAGCTATCTCTCTATACCAGTTGTGGCGGGATCAGCCCAGCCTATACCCTACCAATCACCTTAGATGTGGGTACCGATAACCCGCACCTGCTGGAAGATCCCATGTATATGGGCTGGCGTCATCAGCGCATCGGCGGCGAAGAGTACACCGAATTTGTAGAAGCCTTTATGCAAGCAGTTAGTCGTCGTTGGCCTGATGCTTTAATCCAATTCGAAGATTTCGCTCAAAAGAATGCCATGCCACTGCTTGAGCGTTATAAAGATCAATACTGCTGCTTCAACGATGATATCCAAGGCACTGCAGCTGTGACCGTAGGCTCACTACTCGCCGCCTGTAAAGCTGCAAAGAGCAAACTATGTGAACAACGCGTCGCCTTCCTAGGTGCTGGCTCTGCCGGTTGTGGGATTGCTGAAGCTATCGTGGCACAGATGATGTCAGAGGGGATAGATGAGGCCCAAGCTCGCAGCCAAGTCTTTATGGTTTCGTTCACACGACCCGGCACTTGCAGTTGGGGAATGTGTCCGACACCGGGATACGTTACCAGCGTATACTCTTCGTCCACCCAGTCCCACGTGCCGGCCAGACCGTCCTTGGACACTGCAGGGTCATCCCGACCATGAAACTGAAGCACTGGGATTTTAATCTGCGGGAATTCTGTCATCTCTGTGTACGGTTCCTCAAAATAGTTGGCTTGATAGTAGTGTGCGATGCTGACGGTGCTGGTTCGCTCCGCAGCTTGTTCAATAAGCTCGATCACGCGGGGATCTTTGTCCTTCCACCAAGTTTCCATCCTCAGATCGACGGCACCGTCCAGCAAAGCAACAGCATTGTCCTGGGTGTCGGGGCTTTTCAAAATTCTGGCATAATCCGTTGCCGCCGCCTGTTCCGGC
>PIVW01001070.1 GCA_003353825.1 Chloroflexota bacterium | reverse complement strand
AAACCATCTCTAGCCGCTTACTAAGTGATATCCGTGCAGGTGCCGAGTTTGCAATTCCAACACTGAGTTAATTGTTGATAAAGGGTAGGCGTTTCGTCTACCCTTTTTTTTAGCCTTTTGTTGAGGATAGAAGAGGACCAAATCCATGGATTTTAATCTGAATGAAGATCAAGTTGCTATCCAAGACATGGCGCGTCAGTTCACCCATGATCGCATTACGCCCAACGCAGGTGAATGGGACGAGCATAAAATTTGGCCTGTGGATGTTGCTCGTGAAGCTGGCGAACTAGGTTTCGGCGGTATTTATATTTCAGAAGATATGGGTGGGGTGGCGCTAACCCGTGTTGAATCCGCCCTGATATTCGAACAATTATCCTATGGGTGCCCCTCCACCTCAGCGATGATCTCTATTCATAATATGGCCGCTTGGATGATTGATTGCTACGGTGATCAGGCGCTCAGGGAAAAATATGTTCCGTCCCTTGCAAGCTTATCGACTATGGCGAGCTATTGCTTGACTGAGGCGGGTGCTGGGCTTTACAGGCTCGCGCTCGCGGATGACCTTGCGCATTTCATCCAAACCCGACTGCACCAGGTCCTGCGTGTCAAAGGGCGTACTGCCCGTCAGTAGTTCATAGAGCAGGACGCCCAGGCTGTAGATGTCCGAGCGCGTGTCGATATCCAGCCCACTCATCTCCACCTGTTCTGGGCTCATATACGCGGGCGTGCCAATGAACTGTGAATACCGGGTATAGATCGTCTTCTCTGTCAGCTCCTGCTGCGTGGCCTTGGCGATCCCGAAATCGATCACCTTGGGTACGGGCACGCCGTCGTGCAGGGTGATCATGATATTGGACGGCTTGATGTCCCGATGAATGATCCCCTTTTGGTGGGAGTGCTGGATGGCGTGACAGACCTTCATGAACAGGTCCAGGCGATCCTGGGTGCCCAGCTTTTCCTCGTCGCAGTACTGGGTAATGGGAATCCCCTTGACCAACTCCATCACGAAGTAGGGCCGACCGGTCTTGGTCGCGCCGGCGTCCAGGACCTTGGCGATGTTGGGATGGTCCATGAGCGCCAGGGCCTGACGCTCGGCCTCAAAGCGGGCGATGACCTGTTTGGTGTCCATGCCCAATTTGATGATCTTTAAGGCCACGCGCCTGCGCACGGGACTGCGTTGATC
>PIVW01001069.1 GCA_003353825.1 Chloroflexota bacterium | reverse complement strand
CTTTGGGACTTCGCGTGACGATCTCGAATTTCAGTCGATGATGCCCCCACACCTAGTGGCTGGTTGTGTTAAACGTCTAGATATCGTGCGAGGAAAATCCGCATCACGCGAAATCCCAGAGAACCATGAAAAACTAAGCAATTGTGACCGCACACCATACGATTGCGTGCAAAAGCCAGAAGTCCATTGCAGGTCACGGAACCTCGAAATCACGCCGTACCATCTTGGCCGCCAATACAGCATGGAGCCACAGCTATGACACCGCTGGAGAAGGGCGCTCGCCGCACATTCTCACAATTACCCAGCGCGGCCGAATTTATTAGCCCTCTGGTCGATGAAATAAACAAAGTAATGGTTGGGCAGGAAACACTTATCGAGCGAGTGATGATTGCGCTGCTATGCGATGGCCATATTCTGCTAGAAGGTGTGCCGGGATTGGCCAAAACACTGTTGATCAAAACCTTGACAGACGCGATATCTGCGGATTTCTCTCGAATTCAATTTACGCCGGACCTACTACCTGCTGACTTAATCGGAACCCAGATCTATAACCCGCGCACAACTGAATTCAAAGTGCATCTGGGTCCTATCTTTGCAAACTTGATCCTGGCCGATGAGATCAATCGTGCACCTGCAAAAGTGCAGAGCGCACTGCTGGAAGCGATGCAGGAACGACAAGTAACCATTGGAAACGATACCTATCAAATGGGTGATCTGTTCCTGGTTCTGGCTACACAGAATCCAATCGATCAAGAGGGTACCTACCCCTTGCCTGAAGCACAGATGGACCGCTTCTTACTCAAAGTGCCGGTCAACTATCCCACTCGTAAGGAAGAACGGCTGATCATCGACAGGATGACGGGGGAGTCTTTACCCAAGGTTCGTCCCGTTGTTTCACCTGCTACGATTTTATATACGCGACAACATGTCAGCCGCATCTATGTGGATGATAGGATCAAGGATTATGTGCTTGATATCATTACGGCAACACGTGATCCAGGCAGCCACGACCTGGAACGTCTGGAACCGCTCATTTCTTTTGGGGCATCCCCTCGCGGAAGTATCAACCTGATCAAAGCCGCCAAGGCTTTCGCGTTTTTGCAGGGACGAGGGTATGTGATTCCATCTGATGTGACAGCCATTGCCCCAGATGTCTTGAGACACCGTGTCATCACCCCCTGTG
>PIVW01000445.1 GCA_003353825.1 Chloroflexota bacterium | reverse complement strand
AAGCTCTGGTACGATTGGGCGCTGCAGCCGGACACCCAGGAATTGGGACCCAAGTATGGAGCTTATCAAGCGCCGACCGTTGAAGGCGCTGAAGCATCCATGCCTGAACTGCTCAAAGTCAACTTGATCGACTATGATTTCGAATGGTGTGGTTCCAACAAAAAAGCATTTGTCGACAAGTTCACCAACGAAATCGCCAATGCAGATACCTTGAAAGAATAACACGATTGCTTCGCCAGGGCGGGAGTGCTACTTGACACTCCCGCCCTTCTCATTCATCGATGCAGACTATGATATCAAGTTTGCGACAATCTATCGTCCGGCGCTACCACGAATTTCAGCAGATTGGGCGGGATCCGGTGCTGATGGTGGGGCTGCTGATCAGCGCCGCTTTTGTGTTCCTGTTTGTGGTATGGCCCCTGTTGCGGGTGGTGGTGCAGGGGTTTTTCGCATTTGAAACAGGGGCATTTTCGGTAGAGTATTTTGAACGCTACGTCGATCCCTATTTTGCCAGGCACAATTGGAATACCTTGCGTGATACGATGATCATGGGCTTATCAACAGCCACAGGTGGTACACTGCTGGGATTTATCGTCGCCTTCACTTTGGTGCGCTGTAGCTATCCCCTTCAGCGTGTTTCTCATGCATTGTCACTCATCCCCACCATTTCACCGCCCTTTGCAATTGCCATTGCCGTGATCCTGCTATTCGGTAGAGCGGGGTTGGTCACAAAGGACTGGTTGGGCATAAACTTCGGTGTGGGGGTCAATGATGTCTATGGGCTCGATGGCCTTGTATTCGTCCAGATCATCACCTTTTTTCCCGTCGCCTACTTGATCATCCGCGCCATGCTCGAGCGCCTGGACCCGGCTATGGAAGAAGCGGCGCAGAGTCTTGGGGCTAGCAAACTCCACATCTTGCGCAGCGTTACACTGCCACTGCTCGTTCCTGGCTTTGCCGGGGCTTTTCTACTTTTATTTGTAGAATCTTTGGCCGATCTCGGTAATCCCTTGTTATTGACGGGGACGCGCAATGTTTTATCCACAGAGATATTCCTGGCGGTCAACGGCGAGTACAACCAACAGAAAGCGGCGGCGCTGTCGTTGGTATTGCTTATCCCTACCCTTACCGTTTTTATCGTCCAGCGTTACTGGGTAAGCCGGCGTTCCTATGTTTCGGTAACAGGAAAACCCACCGGTGGCCAGTTACAGGTGAAAGAATGGTTCATCCGCTGGCCTTTCATCATTGTGACAACGCTCAGCCTGTTCCTGGTGGCGGTATTATACCTTTCCATTGCCATCGGCTCCTTTACGAAACTTTGGGGTGTCGACTTTTCGTTCACACTTGAGAATTATCAAATCGCCTTTTCTCGCGGCATGGAAGCGATCCTTGATACCACCTTCCTTGCGGCCATTGCCACACCAATCGCCGGCATCCTGGGCATGATCATCGCCTTCCTGGTGGTGCGACGGCAGTTTTCAGGCAAAGAGGGACTTGATTTCGTCTCGAATTTGGGGGCTGCTGTCCCAGGTACCATTCTCGGTATTGGATTTATCATCGCTTTTATCAAACCCCCTCTTCCAGCGCTTATTCTGATTTTTGTTGCTTTTTTGCTCTACCTGATGAGCAACGTGCAGTCAAATCGTTCACGAAAAATAGTGATTGTCATCCTTGGGCTTGTACCCGGCCTTGCCCTCGCCTATCGGCTTCCTGCCTGGGGGGGCGATTGGGTTGTTGCCAATGTGGCCCTGATCCTTTCCCTTATTCTGCTAGTCGTCGCCCGCTACAGCACGCTCCAAAAACAACGGCGCCAAGTGACGATCTTGTTCCTGTTCGTTATGGCGGGATTGATTGCTTTTATTGTTGGCCCCTATCCTTCCAGTGCCTTAGCGATTTATGGGCGCTCGCTGGGTGGCGCCGCCGCCAAGGTCGTCACTAGCATCGCCGATTGGATCGATGTCTTTACGCAGGTGCCACTTCCCGTCCATGGCTTGCTCTTGCTCGCGATCGGCGGCTACATCATGCACATGATCATGCCGGGGCGGCGCTTGATTTTTACTGTGATTTTGCTGGTCATGGGTAGTATGTTGATATTCGCCGGGGCGCCGTTAGCGCTGGTAGGAACATCGTATATCATTATCGCCGCCTTTTCAGTGCGTAGTCTACCTGCCTCATTGCGTGCCGGTGTCGCCTCCTTACAGCAAATCGATCCGGCCATCGAAGAAGCATCGACCTCTCTTGGCGCTGACGCCCAGCTTACTTTCCGACGCGTCACCCTGCCTTTGATCGCACCAGCCTTTCTGGCCGGTCTAATCTTCGCCTTTGCCCGCCACATGACCTCGCTCAGCGCCATCATTTTTCTGACAACACCCAAGTGGCGTATTCTCACGGTACAAATCCTCAGTGAGGTAGAGCAAGGTGGCCTGAACATCGCTACGGCTTACGCCATGATCGTTATCGCCATCGTGCTGATTGCTATCGGTCTGTTCTATTTCTTCATGGGTCGGGCCTATCGTTCTGACACAGACATAAATCTTGAAATCGGCGGCGCTGACCGGCAACTTTCCGCAGAGTAGTAGTAACTGTAAACCGCTAAACCTGTACACCGGAGAATCAGGAACATCGCGTCTCAATGTTCGCTATGGCAGTAATTCCCGATCGACTGGTCTACGGGTCTCCCGGTCTACTGCATACACACCAGATCTATTGACAATGAAAGCCTTATGAGCTACTTATCTTTACAGAATTTGACAAAAGTCTTTCAGGCCCGTGGCGGTAGTGGCGAAGTGTTGGCCGTGGATGAGGCCAATCTCACTATCGAGCAAGGTGAATTTCTGACATTGCTGGGGCCCAGTGGTTGCGGAAAAACCACGACACTACGCTTGATCGCCGGTTTCGAGTTCCCCACACAGGGTGAGATCATCCTGGATGGTAAGGATGTGGCGCCGCTGCCGCCTGACAAGCGGGAAATGGCCATGGTGTTCCAGTCGTATGCCATTTTCCCTCACCTGAGCGTGTTCGAAAACATCGCTTACGGATTGAAGATCAAGAAACTAAGTAAGCAGGATATCAAGAAGCGTGTGGCGGAGGTGCTGGAGCTAACTGAGCTGTCAGGGCTTGAGAACCGTGCTCCGAACCAACTCTCCGGTGGGCAACAACAGCGCGTAGCCCTGGCCCGAGCATTGGTGATGGAACCCAAAGTGCTGTTGCTGGACGAGCCCCTTAGCAATCTCGACGCCAAACTGCGCGAACAGATGCGTATCGAACTTCGCCGTATTCAGCATCAATTGGGCATTACCTCGGTCTATGTCACCCACGATCAGGTGGAAGCGATGGCACTCTCCGACCGGATTGTAGTTATGAATTTGGGGCGCATCGAGCAAGTGGGGCCACCTTGGGAGATTTACCGACATCCTGTCAGCGAATTCGTGGCCAATTTTATCGGCAGGGCAAATTTCGTGGATGCACGGGTGCAAGCTGAAGCGGATGGCGTAATGACGCTAACGACCTTGGGCGGCCTGGTCAGTGTGGCCCAACCGGCAGAAACACGCCAACCAGGGGATGAAGTACGTTTGGTCGTTCGTCCCGAGACTATCATGCTCAATGTCGAAACAGGCGGGTTCCCCGCTATTGTGCGTCGCTCAACCTATCTCGGTTCTCAAGTTGAGTACGATCTCGAGGTCGCCGGACAACTGTTGATCGCTGTCGAATCGGATGTAATGCGGGCTGAGGTCTACTCCGAGGGACAGACGCTCGATATCGGCTTCTACGAAGAGTCGTTGTACTGCTTGCCGAAGAGCTGACGTATCTGTTCTGAACCGGGAGGATGCGAACGCAGGGAAGACCTGACTGGTCTAGAGGGTATGCGTGTTTGTGAGGATTTTCTTTTTAGCAGCAATATATCTTTGAAAAAGAACCGGTTCAGACCAGTCAGGTCTTGGCGTGTGTGGAGCATCGTATTTGAGACGCGAGAGCGACAACAAGATGTGTGGTCGGTGCAGAACGAAGGTTGCGGCCAGAAGACCTGACTGGTCTCAAAGATGCGCGTGTTTGCGAGGATATGTTGTTTAACAAAAATCAGTCCTTGAAAAAGACCTGGTCTAGACCAGTCAGGTCCCATACCCAAAATCTAACCTACTCAATATCCCCAGACAGAAGATGGCCGATATCTTTGGCGACAATATCGACACTGTGCGCATCAACATAGGCAACTCCTCCATCAAACCAGGCCAACACTTCAGAACGCTGTAAGCGAGTGGGTTTTTCAGAGACGAAGGTGCTGTAAGAAGAAAATGGCCACTAGCGAAAGTCCCCGACCAGGCCATAATGTTGGGGATTACGATGAATGTAAACGATCAAGTTGTTGAAATACGTTGGAGTTGTAACCGCTTTACGACCAAAAGGGCGCTTGAAGAGAGCCCCTGAGCGCACATACGTGATGTTAAAAGGCCAAACAGAAAAAGTCGCACACCAGCAGAGGATGACGGCCTGCAGCAATGACCATAGATGTGTAGCATCACGTTAAAGTGAACGAGGGAGAGAGGAGGGAGTTCACGTTTGGCTAGAAGAACAAGAATCTGGCATTCTACCTGACAATTCTCAAGTCGGAGGACTGCTATGATGAAAACCCTATAGATAGGATGTGCATACCTTGTACTGATTTTGCTGATCGGGACTGTGTTGTCAAGCTGGAAAGATCAGACAGAGCAGTGTAATGTGGGACAAGCGTCAATGGCCCCAACAGCCGTGAGAGGGCAGGTGATGGTAATCTGGGCGGAGTGGATTGGTTCAGGG
>PIVW01001068.1 GCA_003353825.1 Chloroflexota bacterium | reverse complement strand
CGGCTGCCTGAGGAACTCTTGGCCGCTTTGGCCCGCACCAGTGGCAGTGACTTACAACGCCAAGTTCCGCCTATGAAATTGCTGGGCGGTAAACCCATCAAAATTGTGGACGGCACCACCGTTAGCATGCCGGACACACCAGATAATCAGAAGGTATATCCACAGCAACCAGGACAGAAGAAAGGTGTCGGCTTTCCCATTATCCGCTTAGTAGGCCTGATAGGGCTGTCTTGTGGTGCTGTTTTGGACGTGGCCATGGGCGCCTACTGCGGCAAACAAACCGGTGAGACCTCACTCCTGCGTCAATTGTTTGAGCACCTGGAGGCAGGGGATGTTCTGTTGGGCGATGCGATGTTCTCCAACTACTGGACGATTGCCATGTTACTTGAACGGGGTGTAGACTTCCTGGGATATCATGATGGCAAGCGATTCATAGACTTCCGCAAGGGACAAAAGTTGGGCCGTTACGATCATGTTGTCTCGTGGACTAAACCCCAACGGCCCTCTTGGATGAAGCGGTCCCTTTATCGGAGTCTTCCCGAAACCCTGTCTATCCGTGAAGTCAAGGTATCAGTATTACAGAAGGGGTTTCGACGCAGCGAGTTGCAGTTGGTCACAACCCTTCTCGATGCTCAGGTTTATAGCAAACAGGAGTTGGCGACCGCCTTTCGTTGTCGCTGGCATGCCGAACTCGACTTGCGTTCGATCAAGCAAGTGATGCAGATGGACGTGTTACGATGTAAAAGCCCGTCTATGGTTCGCAAAGAGATCTGGATGCACTTGTTGGCCTACAACTTGATCCGCAAACTCATGGCTCAGGCGGCATCGATCGAGCCTGAGCTTTGTCCCCGCGATATCAGTTTCAAAGGAACGCTTCAAACACTGGTGGTTTTTGCCACTGCGGGTTGGTGGCATCCCGATCAACGCGTTGAGATGTACAGGGCATTACTCCAGGCCGTCGCCACGCATCGCGTGAATGATCGACCGGACCGAATCGAACCTCGGGCCGTAAAAAGGCGGCCTAAGAAACTGGTATACCTAAACGAATCCAGAGCTGCTGCCAAAGCTCGTTTACTCACAGGAACTTAACGCTTATGGAAGTGCCATTCGGGTCAGGCTTTATCTATTGCAGTCACGACATAGGGGCTGCAACACCAAAAGCCTGATCCTTTTGACCCTTGGA
>PIVW01001067.1 GCA_003353825.1 Chloroflexota bacterium | reverse complement strand
CTAGAGGCGATCCGTCTATCGCTAGAGCAGTTTCAGGACAGTGTAACAGACAGTCACGTCCAGATAATGACGGACAGTCGCACAGCCATGGCGTACGTCAACAACCAGGGCGGAACGAGATCACGCCAGTTGACAACGTTGGCCGACAGACTGCTGTCGTGGTGCGGCGCGCGAAACGTAAGAGTTCGTTGCGCACATATCGCGGGGGTCCTGAACGTAAAGGCAGATCAACTGTCACGCAAGGACAGGATAGCCCCCACGGAGTGGTCGTTGCATCCCACCATAGTTCAGATGTTGTGGCTGAAATGGGGGACACCGCAAGTAGACCTATTCGCGACCAGGGAGAACAACAAACGACCCACGTTCGTTTCTCCTTACCCGGACGAGATGGCGTGGGCAGTAGACGCATTCTCGATACCTTGGGACGGTCTGTTCGCGTACGCGTATCCACCGACCGTGTTGATACCGAAAATAGTGAAGAAAATCCAGTCCAGCAATGTGGAACTGATTCTAATCGCGCCGTGGTGGCCGAGGAGGCCATGGGCGATAGAGTTGGTAGAACTGAGCGTCGAGCCTCCAGTGGCTCTGCCAGAATGGCCCCGGTTGCTGATGCAGCCCCGGACCAGCATATTCCACGTCAATCCAGGCTTATTCCGCCTTCACGCATGGAAACTGTCGCGAAGGGCGTCGCAGATGCCGGATTCTCAGAGGAAGTGGCAGCGCGAATTGCAAGAGGCAAACTTCGCGCCACTTCACTGAGGGTATATGACTCAAAATGGTCTAAGTTCGTCACATGGTGTGATGAACAGACCCCAAAGCTGGATGCCTGGAACGTCTCAATTGCAAATATTGCGCAATTCCTCCTAAGCCTATTTCACGCGGGTCTAGAGGTACGGACCATTGCGGGATATAGGACAGCGATTTCCTCTACATTGAGTATGAAAGGAATTCTCGCGGGATCGGATCGGCACTTGTGCCAGTTGATAAAAAGTTTTTATCGCGACAGACCCGTACGACGAAACGTTTTTCCTCAGTGGAATTTGTCAATCGTTTTGGCTGGGCTGAGATCCGCTCCTTTTGTCTTGAAGGACCCGTCACAGGTGGACATCAAACTGTTGACGTACAAGACGGCTTTTCTCCTCATGCTGGCATCAGGAGTTAGGCGAGGGGAGTTACATGCGCTCGA
>PIVW01001066.1 GCA_003353825.1 Chloroflexota bacterium | reverse complement strand
GAACAGGCTGTCGAGATTGCGGAGCGGATCGGTTATCCTGTTGTCATCAGGCCATCCTATGTTCTAGGCGGAAGGGGCATGGAAATAGTCCATGATCGCGGGGGTCTGGAACGCTACATCAAAGAAGCGGTTATCGTCTCCGGTGCCAGCCCGGTGCTGATCGATAGCTATCTGCGCAATGCCATTGAAGTTGATGTGGATGCGCTCTGCGATGGTGAAGAGGTGGTTGTATGCGGCATCATGGAACATATTGAGGAAGCCGGCGTTCATTCAGGCGACAGCGCTTGTTCGCTACCACCGCGTTCCTTCGACAAATCCATGCTGGATGAGCTGGAAAAGCAGACCCGCAAGTTGGCTCTGGCTCTGAATGTTGTTGGTTTGATGAATGTGCAATATGCCATTAAGGACGACACGATATACATCCTTGAGGTCAATCCCCGGGCATCGCGCACCGTGCCGTTTGTGGCCAAGGTGATCGGCGTTCCCATCGCTAGGATTGCTACCCGCGTCATGGCTGGGGAGAAGCTCTCCAGCTTTTCAATCGATCCGGAAGTCAGTGGTCATATCGCCGTCAAGGAGGCGGTGTTTCCGTTTGCCAGGTTCCCCGGAGTAGATACGCTCCTGGGGCCCGAAATGCGCTCTACCGGAGAGGTCATGGGTATCAGCCGGAACTATGCAATGGCTTTTGCCAAGAGCCAACTTGCTGGCGGCACCAAGGTGCCCACGGATGGTGTGATTTTCGTTTCTGTTAAGGATGATGATAAGGATGGTGTCGTTGCGCCCATCCGCAAGCTTAGCCGGGCCGGATTCGGGATCATTGCGACCGGTGGAACGCAGCGGCATCTTATCGCCAACAATATTGACTGTCAGAAGGTAAACAAAGTTTTGGAGGGACGCCCGCATATAGTTGACGCGATGTTCAATGGTGAGGTCCAGTTGGTAATCAACACGACCGAGGGGCAGTCCGCCAAGGCGGATTCAATGTCATTGCGCCGGGCTGCCCTGATGAACAAGATACCCTACTATACCACCCTTGCCGGTGCGCTGGCCGCATCTGATGCAATAATCAGCTATAAAACCGACACACATCAAGTACTGCGTCTGCAACACTATTAAGGCCGGGATCATAAACTCGCACTGCAGCTAGGGGTTCCCTCAACAGATGTTGGTTAGACAGGGCCGGGCTTA
>PIVW01000444.1 GCA_003353825.1 Chloroflexota bacterium | reverse complement strand
GTATTTTTTCAGTAAAAAGTCCGGTAAGCCTTTTGTTTCTGAACCAAAGATAAGAAATAAACGTCTTGCTTCAGGAATATCCCTAAAAGAATGATTCCCCAACTTTGAAAACAATGCGAGCTCTTCTGCTTCAGGCCTAATGATACCTTTTCGCCATCACGGTCGATGCCAATCACCACAACATCAATCTCATCCCTTTTATCCGGCCGTATCAGAAAATAGTCATTGCCTTGATCTTCACGGTGGCCTTGCCTGTGGCGATGGAACTGACGGTGCCGATCCTACTGCGATATGTTATCGACGTCGGTATTCGTAAAAGCGACATGCAGGCGATCGTACAGGGCGTGCTGGTGATGCTGATAGCAGCGGGGGTCGGCGTTATCGCCACTTTGGGGCAAGGATTCTGCCGCGCCTGGCTTTCGCAGGGATTCGCTTATGATCTGCGTAATAGCCTATTCGCCCATGTACAATCCTTCTCGTTTGCCAATATCGATCGCACGCACACCGGTCAGATAATGACTCGGCTCTCTAGCGATGTGGATATCGTGCGCATGTTCACAAGCCACGGCCTTTCATTGCTGTTGCGGGCCTTGTTGATGATTTTAGGTAGCCTCATCATGATTTTGATCATCGACTGGCAACTGGCGCTGGTAGTTGTCGCTTTACTGCCCATTGCTCTCATCATTATTTGGTGGGTGATACAAACTTCACAGCCCCTGTTCCTGATCGTGCAGCAAAAACTGTCGGCACTCAACACCGTTGTACAGGAAAATCTGGCGGGGGTGTCAGTGGTCAAGGCCTTCGTCCGAGAACCGCACGAGATCGAGAGATTCGGCGGGCACAATATCGATTACCGGGATCAGCATATCAAGGTGGGGCGATTGCTGGCCGTGTCATTGCCGGTACTTACCACTTTAACAAACCTGGGGCTGGTGGCAGTGATCTGGTTTGGTGGGTTGAGCGCGATCGGGGGCCGGCTATCAATCGGTGAGTTGGTGGCATTTACCAATTACGTGATGATCGGCATGGCGCCACTGCTGTTGCTCAGTAATATACTAACCATGGTCTCTCAGGCAGAGGCTTCATCGCAGCGTCTTGTGGAAGTGATGGATACAGAGCCGCTGATCCGGCCTGTTGCTGAACCTTACGGCGCGCCCATGGTCGGAAGCGTCGTATTTGAGAATGTATCCTTCCATTATGAGGGTGATGGCGGTGAGAAGGTGTTGGAGGGAGTCAGTTTTACGGTTGAGCCGGGCCAGCAGGTCGCTCTACTCGGCGCCACTGGATCGGGCAAGAGCACGCTAGCACACCTCATTCCTCGATTCTATGACACAACTGAGGGGCGTATCGTTATCGACGGCGTCGATGTGCGCGAATGGGAGCCCGATGCTTTGCGCTCACAGATCGGTGTCGTGCTACAACAGACGCAGTTGTTTGGCGGCACCGTGCGCGAGAATATCGCCTTTGGGCAGCCGAGTACCACACTAGCGGAGGTGATGGCTGCTGCCCAGGCTGCTCAGGCCCATGACTTCATCATGGCCATGCCCGATGGCTATGAGAGCGTCGTGGAGGCACGGAGCGCCAATCTCTCAGGTGGGCAGCGACAACGGCTTGCCATCGCCCGAGCCCTGTTGATATCCCCCAGCATCCTCATTTTGGATGACAGTACCAGTGCCGTAGATCTGGATACAGAATTCTGCTTGCAGCAAACATTGCATAAACTCATGGCGGGGCGCACGACCTTTATCGTCGCCCAGCGAATCAACAGCGTACTAAACGCCGACCAGATTCTGGTGCTCGACCGGGGGCGTATCTCAGCCCAAGGTACGCATCGCCAGTTGTTGCAAACCAGTACCATCTATCGCGAAATCTACGATTCGCAACTTGGCGCCGATGATCAAATAACGGCTTTGGCTCCTGGCATGGTGGCAACATGACAGCCCGCAGCGCCGGCAAAGAGCAACCCAGGGTCCGTTTAGGGCCTGGCGGCGCCGGTAAACCAACCGGCGAAACCGCCCATGATTCGCGCGGCGCCGTTCGGCGCCTCTTCCGCTATCTCAAACCCTATCATTGGCAGTTGCTGGGGGTCTCGCTGTTGGTTTTGGTCAGTACATCGGCCGGATTAGCCGGCCCCATCCTTTTAGGTCGGGCCATCGATGATACCATTATCACAGGCGATGTACCCGCCTTACTGCGCACGGTAGTGACCATGGCTGTGGTCTACCTCATCGGTGGCGCCACTCTCACCCTGCAAGGCGTCCTCATGGTAGGCATTGCCCAACGCTTGATGGCAGATATCCGCGCTGATCTATTCGCTCATATTCAGATTTTGTCCATGGCCTATCACGACAGGCACCAGGTAGGCGATCTCATGAGCCGGGTCTCCAATGATACTGAAGCGATCAACCGGGTGCTTTCCAATGGCTTGATTCAGTTCACCTCCAACATCTTGCTGTTTGGTGGCATTATGGTGGCGATGGTCTTGCTAAACTGGCCTTTGGCCATCGGCGCCCTCATCATCTTACCACTCATGCTCCTCATTACTCGTGAGGTCACCAAGCGTACCCGTCTGGCCTTTCGGGATGTGCAACGTTACCTGGGCGAGATGAACGCGATCATGGAGGAAAACATCACTGGCATACGGGTGGTGCAAGCATATGCTCAGCAAACGGCCGTAATCGATACATTCAAGGATGTGAACGGCAAGTATCGGGAGGCAGGCACTCGGGCGGAGGTTATTACGGCGGCGCTAGGTCCGATGTTTACGACCATGAGCACGATCACGATTGCAGCGGTGGTGCTGCTGGGCGGCTGGTTGGCGATCCAGGGTTTGGTGACAATAGGGGTTATCGCCACCTACATCATCTATGTGCGCAATTTCTTCCAACCCATGCGCTCCATTGCCATGCTTTACAATCAATTGCAATCGGCATTAGCAGGGGCCGAGCGCATTTTCGAGGTCTTGGATGCGCAACCGTTGGTGCAGGATCGGCCAAACGCATTGCCGCTCACTATCCAAGGGGAAGTGATCTTCGAAGATGTTTGTTTTGCTTATGAGCAGGCTAAGCCGGTGCTTGAGGAGATCAATCTTGTCGTAGCACCGGGCCAGACGATTGCCCTCGTTGGCCCTACCGGCGCCGGAAAAACCACCATCGTCAATCTCCTCAGCCGTTTTTATGATGTAAACGAGGGTGCTATCTTGATTGACGGTCACGATATCAGGTATGCAACTCAGGCTTCGATACGTAAGCAATTGGGGATCGTCTTGCAAGAGACATTTTTATTCTCAGGCACGGTCATGGAGAATATCCGCTATGGACGGCTTGCAGCACTTGATGAAGAAGTGATTGCTGCCGCCAAACTGGCAAACGCCGACCGCTTTATCCGTTTGCTGCCGCAAGGCTATGAGACCGAGGTATCCGAGCAGGGACACAATTTCAGTGAAGGTCAGCGCCAGTTATTGGCCATCGCCCGTGCTATTTTGGCTGATCCCCGCATCCTTATCTTGGATGAAGCCACCAGCAGTGTCGATACCCGCACCGAAATCCAAATCCAGCAAGCGTTGCTACATCTTCTACAAGGGCGCACCGCCTTTGTCATCGCTCATCGCCTCAGCACCATTCGCAAGGCCGACCTGGTACTTGTCGTCAATGATCATCGCATCATCGAGCGTGGCACGCACGAGGAGTTGTTGCAGCAGGGTGGTTTCTATCACGATCTCTATCAGAGCCAATTTAGACGGGTGGAGGCGTTGAATGCAGGTTGATACGGAACCCAGTCTTTCCCCTCAGGCTTGCTTAGTTTATTATGGTTCGATAGGATTTCGTGTGGTTCTAGAGGAACACGTGGTGCGTGGTGCGTGTTGTTTGTGTGACAAACCAGGCCTTTCTAGTAGGAGCCATGCAAATTCCGCAAGAGCCTTAATAATCTGCTGACCGTCTGAGACGACCGCATCCTCTACCACCTATGGTTAGCACATAGCTATCACAATCTCATTGGAGTCAACACTGTGGCAAGTATTATACAATTTGTGGCCGACGGCGCTTATGCCGGCCAACAGCAAGAACTGAAGATTAAGAAATTTATCTGGCTCACCGTCGGCAGTGGTGAAGTCGTTTCCCTGTCCGATTATGAAGTTACTGTGGATGGCAAGGTGGACGTTCTCACCTACAAAGGTGACCTGAAAATACAGCTTCAATTACTTGACGAAGATCCTGATGCCGAGTCGGGCCCTTGCGTGCTAAATCTCAATGCCCATACTGATGAGAATGCAAGTTATGTCGTCAAAAACGGCGCCCTGAGGGTCTCAGCTGCATTTGCAGATAAAAAGCAGAGCATCAGCATCTCAAAATACAATGGCGGCGCTATGACCGAATGCAATCTTTCCGGCTATCTGGATGTAAGCGCGTATTTGCAGCCAAAATAGAAAACATCGCCGAGGCTAAGACATGACAGAAAATCGGGCATGGTTCATACCACCTGTACATCCTGGTGAAATTTTGGGTGAAGATTTTCTTAAGCCTATGAGTATTAGCCAATACCGTTTGGTAAAAGAAATGAATGTTTACCCGCGCAAGATCAATGAGATTGTGCTCGGCAAGCACTCTGTGACGGCTAACACGTATCTTCTCAGTAATTCGGGGAGAGGGTGAGAGTAGGCTGCCCTAATGAAAGTCATGTATGCGAGAGATTAAAGACTAATAACCAATGGTGCTAGTTTGAAATTAACATCGAGCTCTCCTAAACTGGAGGTATCAACCCCTGACCCAGCAAGGAGAACCCGATGTCTACTGAAGATTTTATCATAGAATTGTTTT
>PIVW01001065.1 GCA_003353825.1 Chloroflexota bacterium | reverse complement strand
AGCATGTTGGAATGCCTGAGGGGTGGGGTAGTGTTTGTGGGCTCTCGCTCTTTTAGGTTCTGGCGTAGACAGATCCATTTTCTTTGGCGTTTCAAGAGGAGATGAGCTTTGTATTGCGGCGGTTGTGCCCTTTTGTTGTTGGTACATTCCACATAGGATTGATTCCTCTTCTATCCACCTTAGTGGTGCTATCGATTTGGAGTTGATGCATGTTTTGAGCCAGGCATGGGTAATTTTGCCGCGATTTGGTATGCCTCGAAGGGCGAGCTGGCGTGATGCTCCGTGATCGGTGGAGTCTAGAGCAAGGGCGGCATTTAGCGCGGTGACTGGGCCGCATGTGCGGCCTTGTTGGGGACAGCATTGGATGTTGTGCCATCGATCTCCTCGGGATGATGCGTACAGTTGGGAGGCCTCTAGTATTGTTTCAATGACTTTGGCCCTTTGTCGTGAGTTTAGGCTGTCATAGTAGAAGAAGTGATATCGGCCGTCTTCCAATGTTTTCTTACGAATTAGGAGCGACCAGTGCCGTGCTGTGGTGTTACCGCCCGTGTGTACCGGTATAATTAGCGTATCAGTGGGGTTATATTTTGGTAATAGGGTTTTTGCTTGGGTCCATCCTCTCGTCCTAAGTTGGGTCGAGAAGTGGCTAGTGATGGCGACGGTGTCGTCATGAGCGTCGGCTATGAGGGCTAGGGCTGCGTCGAGGCAGTTGTCGTTGAGGTCCTGGCCATGTTCGAGGGTCCACAGGTCCGTGGCTGGGTGGAGGGTAATGTTGTGGATGGTGGTCGCTTCATTGAGCGTATTTGATATAAGGTCATGTCTCATGGGACGGTGATTGGCATTGTAGCCCTTTCTGTTTAATTCCCGTGCCCTGTTGTTGGATTTATTTGCGTCGTATTTTGTGTGGGTCTTTGATTGTGTTTTATTTATTGCTTGCATTCGTTGGGTGGCTTCGATGGCTACTTGCTCCGGATTTTTGTTTTCGGTCGAGATGTTGAGACGCTTGGCAGCATAGTTCCAGATTTCGTCCTGGGTGAGTATTTGGTCAACTGGTATGAGCGTGGGATCGCATACATGGCTGGTTTGGCTGAGATGTTGTGTCGCCGGTGGGCAGTGGGCAGGCGCCAAGCAGAACATCATCTCTCATATCGCCTGACCGTCGACCGTCAAGCATGTGAAGCGATCGATA